>CAYXAC010000051.1:0-7824 GCA_964463025.1 uncultured Ruminococcus sp. | reverse complement strand
AAACTGTAATGGAGCAATTTGGCGATGACGTTTACGTTTGGGACGTTGTCAACGAGGCGCTCTTCAATTCGGTTGATCAGTCGAGCCTGGTTACGACTGGTCAGAACCCTTACGGAAATATCTGGCGTACCAACGATGGTATGTCGGCGAGCGATTCCGACTGGGTAGACTGGTACAAGATATGCGGTGGCTACGACTACATAGCGAAGGCGTTTATCAAGGCGGGCGAGGTCCGCGAGCAAAACAATCTTGCCGTAGAGCTTTATTACAACGATTATGGATTGCATAATCCCTACAAGCGTCAGGCGTGCCTTAATCTTTTGCAAATGCTGCGTGACAATAACGCACCCATTGACGGCATAGGTATGCAGGCACACTATAAGCTTGAGGAATATCTGACAGATAAGGACCTTTTCCTTAAAAACTTTGAGGACTCCATCAAGGCGTTTATTGCGGCGGGTGTTGATATTCAGATCACCGAGCTTGATATTCGCTTTGAGGGCGAGCTTACCGAAGAGGTGGAGAAGGAACAGGCTGAAATGTTTGGCGAGATTTTCAGAATCTGCCGTAAATATGCGAAAACCGATGCTGTCGAGCACGGAATAACCAGTGTTACCACTTGGGGTGTTTACGATGGCTGTAACGGTGCTTGGGGAACTGATAAGTATCCGCTTATATTTGGAACCGACAAGAAACCCAAGGATGCGTATTACGAAATTGCAACCTACTAAACTAAATAAAAAACGGTTAGGATATTAATTATCCCAACCGTTTTTTTGTCGGCGACCGTAAAAGGCCAACGTTATTCTTCAAATTCTATTCTGCCGTTATCAAGAGACTTGATTTTAGCCAGCGCCTCGACTCTGTATCCAAGCCCGCGAAGCAATTTGCCGCCCTCCTTGTCAAGCTTCTCGATCGCTACGCCTGCGCCAACTACCTTTGCGCCACCCTTTTCAGCAAGGTTAATAAGCACCTTGAGGGCGCTGCCGTTTGCAACGAAATCGTCAATAATAAGTATTCTGTCATCTGGTTTGATAAACTTTTTTGACACTACGATCTCATAGCTCTGACCGTGTGTGTAGGACACAACTTTGGTAGCATAAAAGTCGTTGCCGATAGTAGCACTCCTCGACTTCTTTGCGTAAACTACGGGAACCCCGAAATACTGCGCCGTCAGGCAGGCAATACCAATACCGGATGACTCGATAGTGAGTATCTTGGTTATACCTTCGTTTTTGAAAAGCTTGTACCATTCCTCGCCACAAGCCTTGATAAGCTCAACATCGACCTGGTGATTAAGAAAGCTGTCAACACGAAGCACTGAGCCGGGAAGTATTTCCGACTCCTCTAAAATCTTTTTTTTGAGCATTTCCATAGTTATGTATCCTTTGCTTTGTAATCGTTAATTTTATCCCATTCAATGACAGGAAGTTGATTTTTTGAGAGAAAATCGTTGGCAGAAGCGAAATGGCCACACCCAAAGAAGCCTGCATAAGCCGAAAGCGGACTCGGATGCGCGCACTCAAGCACGAGGTGCCTTGGATTCGTAATCAATGCCTTTTTTGCTCTTGCGTTACCGCCCCAAAGCATAAATACAACGGGAGCCTCCTTTGCATTGACTAGAGAAATTATTTTGTCTGTAAGAATCTCCCAGCCTTGTCCCTTGTGGCTTTGCGGCGATGCCTCTCGCACTGTCAAGGTAGTGTTGAGAAGCAGTACTCCTTGTTTAGCCCAACCGACAAGCTCGCCCGATTCCGGTGTGGTTACGCCAAGCTCATTTTCAAGTTCTTTGAAAATATTCTTGAGCGATGGCGGATGAGGCACACCTGCCTTAACCGAAAAGCACAGACCGTGCGCCTGTCCCGGTCCGTGATAGGGGTCCTGGCCGAGAATTACAACTCGCGTATTTTCATAAGATGTATAGCGCAAAGCGTTATAAATATCGTTCATATGCGGATAAATGCGTCGTGAAAAATATTCTGCCTTCAGGAATTCTCTGAGGGCAAGGTAATAATCCTTTTTAAACTCGTCGCAGAGCAGATTATCCCAATCATTTCCAAGCGAAACCATACAAGCTCCAAAAATGTCGTTTATTTGAATTTATTTTACCACAATCCTATTATCAAGTCAATGCCTTTTTGAATTTTATATAATAAAATTAAGAGCCTCGGCGCGCACTACCGAGGCTCAGGGTTAGAATACCGTTTCTATTATTCGTTTAGATGCCAATGGAGAATACCGCCAGGCATCAATATGCTTTGTGCTTTGAATGTCTATGAAATATTCGGGAGGAACTTTGTCCTCGCCGCCGCTTGATGCATCTATAATAATCAGCTTGATTTTCATTTTTTCGGGTATAATACTTTTTATGTATACCGCTGCCGTCTGTCCGGGTGCGACGTCGGGACGAAATTCAGCAAGTCCCGCGAGGTTAGGCATCAGCTCGACGAAAACACCATAGTCCTCAACGCTTCGTATAATTCCTCGCACCGTTTGCCCCTCGGAGAAAAGCGCCGCATTTTCTTCCCATGTGCCGAGCAGCTCGCGCATCGAAACGAAGATTCTGCCTCGTTCGTCGATACCGCGTACTACTGCAAATATATTGCTGCCCGTCTGCATTCGCACCGATGGGTGAGAAATTCTCGATACCGATATCGCATCGATAGATAGCAGGGAAACTATGCCGCAGCCTATATCTACAAACGCACCAAACCCCTCTAGGTGCGTTACCTTTGCAGGTATTATATCACCGGGCATGAGCGTGGCAATGTAGTTTTCAACACACTCCTTTTGTGCCGCTCTGCGCGATAAATATGCAACTGTTTTACCCGATGGAAGTGTATTAAAGCCACTTATTTTGAAGCAGACTGCTTTTCCCACCCTTGTGAGTATAGCAATATCCTTGATCTCCTCACCGCCCGGGTATTGTACCTCGTCGCGAGGTATGATGCCTTCTATTCCTGCACCCAGGTCAACGTGTAGATTGAAATCGTGATCGCAGAGCGTGGCGGGGGCTTCAAGAATTATCTGCCTTTCGGCTGCCCGTTCAAGACCGGCCTTCGTTGAAATGAATTCATAATTTCTTTCTGTTATAATTAACGATCCCTCGGGCATATATTCCGTCATAGCCGTTACCTTTCCTTGCCGCATAATTTTCATATTAGAATCTATGCACGCGCAAAGAAAAATATTCCCTTAAATATGTCAGCCCTCGTTATTTACGTTACCTCCAAGCAGACCGAAGCTCACTTGTATTGCGCTGTTGACGTTGTTCATCGTTGCATCGTCAAGATGCCCCATTTTTTCTTTGAGTCGTTTTTTGTCTATCGTTCTTATCTGCTCAAGCAGAATGATGCTGTCCTTCGACAGACCTGCGTCCTCGCCGAGAACGTCAATATGCGTAGGGAGTTTGGTTTTACTTACCTTTGAGGTAATTGCCGCCGCAATTACGGTAGGGCTATATTTATTTCCCACATCGTTTTGCACTATAAGCACAGGCCTGAGTCCCCCTTGCTCGCTGCCGATTACAGGGCTTAGGTCTGCGTAATAAATATCTCCACGCTTTATGTTCATTTTATAAACCTTGCTTTTTTGAATTTAGTATTTTTACACCGGCGTTTTCTACTGTACTTATTGTGTCATCTTTTTTTCATTTTAATCAGCCGTAGTGTCAAAAGTTTCATTTAATATTATTTTATGCGTGGGTAAGCATTCGTGCCTTGCTTTTTCAAAGCAAAATAACTATTGACTTTAATAAAAAAATGTTATATAATAAATTTATTAAGAACAAGGAGGTGTACTTATGTCGAACATTTGGCACAATATATCACCAAAGAGAATCAGTCCCGAGGACTTTATATGCGTTATAGAGATTTCGAAGGGAAGTAAGAAGAAATACGAAATGGACAAGGAAACGGGCTACATAATGCTCGATAGAATCCTTTACACGTCTACTCATTATCCCGCCAATTACGGATTTATTCCTAGAACATACGGAGATGACGGTGACCCTCTCGACGTGCTTCTGATTTGCGCGGAGTCGCTTGAGCCCATGTCGCTCGTTCGCGCTTATCCCATCGGCGTTATCTCTATGATAGATAACGGTAGATATGACGAGAAGATTATTGCCATCCCCTTTAACGATCCGAACTACAATATGTATAAGAGCATCGGCGAGCTTCCCAAGCACATCTTTGACGAAATGACGCACTTTTTCAAGGTGTATAAGAATCTTGAGAATAAGGAAACCGCTGTTGACGAGGTCAGCGGCAGAGAAGAGGCTATCAAGGTTATCTCTGAGGCAATAGACAGTTATATCACCAATTTCTGCAAATAAAAATCAAACGGAGCGAGTCTGTGACCCACTCCGTTTTTTAGTGTAATTTTTACACTTATGCGTGCGTATGCTCAGCTTCCTCGTTATCCATAAAGAGTAGAGAAATGCACCAGATTCCTGCAAGAGCGATTACAGTATATATAATTCTTGCCAAAATCGCGGTTGCACCGCCGCAAATCCATGCAACGAGGTCAAAGGAGAAAAGACCAACAAGACCCCAGTTGAGCGCTCCAACAATGATGAGAAGAAGCGCAATTTTGTTCATAATCATCATATATATGACCGTACCTTTTCAAAAAATGTGATTAAATAATCGGACCGCTTCCGTGAATACCAATCAATCGGTACGGCCCGATGTTAGTTTCCCACGAAAGCGGTCTTTTATTCTTATTTTGTAATTTTTTTAGTCATCGAAAAACGGAATAGTATCTCCAAAAGCAATTTTCATTCTTTCGAGTGCCTTTTTTTCGATTCTCGAAACGTACGAGCGCGAGATGCCTAGATGTATTGCAACCTCTCTCTGCGTTCTCGGTTGATATCCCTTTAATCCGTAGCGCAAAACGATTATTTCTTTCTCCCGAGGTAACAGCTCTGTATCAACCAGCTCGCGTATTTTATTTATATGTACCTTCAGGTCAAGCTCGGCATCAATTGACTCCTCCACACTGATTATATCAAGATAAGTAAGCGGATTTCCGTCCTTGTCTACGTCAATCGTGTCGTTGATAGAAACTTCCATACCATGCTTTTTCTTGCTGCGGAAGAACATCAGAATTTCATTTTGCACGCATTTTGCACCGTAGGTGGCAAACCGCGTACCGAATCCCGACTTAAAGGAATCGACCGCCTTGATAAGCCCAAGACTGCCGATAGATAACAGCTCGTCGGGATACTCATATGATGCGTAGTATTTCCTGATAATATGCGACACAAGCCGCAGGTTATGCTCGATTATTTTATCTCTTGCATTAGAGTCACCATTCTGCATTTTTTCGAAAAGCTCGGCTTCCTCGCTCCGTGATAGCGGTGGAGGAAAGCTTTGGTTTTCCTCAATACCGAGAATAAGCGAGATGAACCTTAAGAGAATGCTTTTGAAATCAAACATGTTTTTCTCCGTTTCATAATTACTGTTTTTAATTATATGAAACGGTTGCTTGTACGCTTTACAACAATTTTCCTTTAGCCACGTATTCGGGTGTTGATATAAGATATCCCTCGTGCGCGATAGTTACGATGGCGCGCTTTTCCATTACAGCCTCAAGCTTTTTGTTCATAAGCGAAATATGAGTTCTGATACTCGTCAGCTCGGGAGCGCGCGAGCTCTTGAATGCATATTTCAAAATATCTTTTGACTTCTTTGGCAGAGGATAGCTCCTGATGAGATATCGCAAGATCATCGCCTCGGTTTTCGTCAGCTTGATTTTCCTGTCAAAATAGGTGACACCAAGTTGGTCCGACGAGGCATTGATGCCTGCAAGCCTGTAATCTCCGATTTTGGCGCGGTTGTGCTCGTTTGCAAAAGTAATTATCTTTGCCGCCAGAGCAGGCGAGAAGGTTGGCTTTCTAAACACCGCATCAAAGGTTGATAATAGATCACCGTCAACCTCCTCGTCGGTTACGGCAAATACGGGTAGATCGCTTTTATAGCTTTTTAGCCTTCTTACGAAATCTTTCGAATCGGCAAGCAGCTCGGGCGAAATTATTAGCGCCGCGCGATAAAGCTCAGATACCTCGGATAGCGCCTCGCTTGGCGTGGCGCCGTAGGCGAGAATACTCATATAATGAAAGGTTTCTTTTGCATCGCAGGCGGTTTTCTTGTTTTTACATATTATAAGCAACATAATTAACTTCCTTTTCACGTAGATTATACAATCAAAATAGGATAATGTCAAGCGGAAAATCACTTGACATAAAACTCATAAAGTTGTATAATATACGTATAATTTTATTTTGATGGGTGAAACATGAGAACTGTATTGATTACCGGTGGCTCTCGCGGCATTGGACGTGCTATGGTGGAGCTATTTTCAAAAAACGGATACGCAGTAGCGTTTACCTATAAAAGCTCCGAAAGCGAGGCAAAAAGTTTGGCAGAATCAGCGGGAGCGCTTGCTGTTCGAGCAGACAGCACGTCAGAGAGTGATATTCTTTCTGCGGTTAAGACTGCCGAGGCAAAGCTTGGTAAGATCGACTGTCTTATAAATAATGCGGGCATATCCGCCTTTTCGCTCTTTACCGACATCAAGCTCGAAGAGTGGAACGAAATGATTTCGACCAACCTTACGGGCGCGTTCCTTTACTCCAAGGCAGTAATACCCGGTATGCTTTCGCGAAAATATGGCAGAATAATCAATATCACGTCTATGTGGGGGCTGTTCGGCTCTTCCTGCGAGGTCCATTATTCCACCGCTAAGGCAGGACTTATCGGTATGACCAAGGCGCTAGCTAAGGAGCTTGGCCCGTCGGGTATAACCGTCAACGCTATCGCACCCGGTGTAATTTGCACCGATATGAATAAAATGCTGTCCGATGATGATATAACTGCCTTGCGCGAGGAAACACCGCTTATGCGAATAGGCGAGCCTTGCGAGGTAGCAGAAGCGGCTCTGTTTTTGGCAGGCGAAGGCGCTTCCTTCATTACGGGTGACGTTCTTAACGTCAGCGGTGGATATGTAATTTAAGATATTTTATAAATATTTTCAAATTACACTTGCATTTTTGTTTTTCTTCTGTTATAATAATCCTGTTGTGATGATGAGAAGCAAAAAGGCATCATGAAAGTGACGTTTCGGTGTGTCGGATGGAGCCATACCAGTCGGGGCGGTAGCGGCGCCTTGAACCTGAAATCCGCTATAGCAGGGATTCATTCCTGTCCCGAGGATTATTCTTGTATAGTCTGCACCGCCATTCTCTGTGTTGAAAAATGGGTCTTGCGCAACGCGAGGCTGTGAACCATGTCAGGTGGGGAACCAAGCAGCATTAAGCGGTTTATCACGTGTGCCGCGAGGCAGCCTGTTTGGAGCAGAGGTGACGGTTACCGTATGTAAGGGTATTTTCGACGGATGGGTGTATGGCTCTTTCCGATATATCGAACTAAAGCGCGCTATCGGCGGTAAAGCCGTCGCGTGCTTTTCTTTTTATCAAATACAAGGAGGAGAGAACTGTGTCAGATTACAGAGCATTATACAGAAAATGGCGTCCGCGCGACTTCGATGACGTTTGCGGTCAGGACGGTATTACCGATATTCTTAAATACGAAGTAGCCTCGGGCAGACTCTCCCACGCCTATCTTTTCTGCGGCTCGCGAGGCACGGGCAAGACGAGTTGTGCTAAGATTCTTGCCAAGGCCGTAAACTGTGAGAACCCGGAGGACGGCAATCCCTGCAACTGCTGCGAGGCGTGCAGGAGCATAGACTCGGGTATCGCTACCGATGTTATCGAAATGGACGCGGCCAGTAACAACGGCATTAACGATGTGCGTGATATGC
>CAYXAC010000050.1:0-7825 GCA_964463025.1 uncultured Ruminococcus sp. | reverse complement strand
ATGCAAACATTATACACCTATAGATTAAGTTTGTCAACCCATAGATGATTAAAATTTTAATTTATAGGTTATATAATTATAATAAACTATGGAAGGAGATAAATCTATGGGTGATGAAAAGCTGTTAAAAGATATGGGCGAAAGAATCAATCTCACGCGCAAGTCGCTCAAAATGACGCAAGAGGAACTTGCGGAAAAGATGGATGTTTCCGTTCAGATGATATCTAATTTGGAGTTAGGCAAAAAGGCTATTCGCCCTGAAAATATGGTGAAACTCTGCGATGCCTTAAACGTCAGTGCCGATTATATATTAAGAGGGAAAATGGCTAATTACGAGACCTCTGTAATATCCGAGGATTACGGTAGACTTTCCCATGAAAAACAAAGAATAATCAAAGAGCTTATAAAGGAATTGATATAAAAAATCCCGAGGTTAAACCTCGGGATTTTTGCATATTAGTTGAATCTTACTACCTTATTAGCAAGTCGGTAGATGAATATTGCGAAGTTCTGACCGAATTTGCCGCGCATGCAGATGAATCTGAGTACGGTGCCGTAGCGGAAATGCTTGCCCCATTTTTCGTCAAAGGCAATACAGTTCTTCCACATCTGTTCAAGTGTGTCGTCGCATTCCTGGGACTTGTTGAGTCTTGCGTAAACTATGGAGATAGCGAACATCATAAACAGCTCGTGGCTAAGATACTTCTTCAGTCTCTTGCTCTTTACCTCGTCAAGATGGCAGGAGGTGAAGCACTTCTCAGAAACAAGAAGCTGATGCGTGTAACGCTTCTTCATTACACCTTCCTGAACCGACTGGTCAGGTCTGCCTATCCAGTAGCGGTAGAGGTCGATGTTCATGTAGTACATCTTCTCAACCTTAGGAAGCACTCTGTAAACCATAAGATTATCCTCATAGAACACGTGCTTGGGGAGAGGCTCTGCGCACTGACGCATAAGCTCGGTGCGGAAGGTCGAGGAGTGGATAGTGAGGAGCTGATGAATCTTAAATTTCTTGGTGTCCTCCCAGCCGAAGATTCTGCCCTGAGGCAGAGCGTTCTTGTAGCTGATTGAACGGTCGCCAACTCCGTCGGTATGTACGTAATAATAATTGGTTGCGATATAGTCAACACCTCCCTGTGCCTCAAGCTCCTCGAGCTTGTCAAGGAACGCGGGGAAGTCCTCGCTCACAACGTCGTCACTGTCTACAACCTTGAAATACTTACCGGTCGCGTGAATAACACCCTGGTTGATACCTTCACCGTGACCGCCGTTCTCCTGGTGAACGACTCTGACTATGTTAGGATATTTAGCAACGTATGCGTCCGCAATCTCGCCTGTGCGATCCTTGGAGCCGTCATCAATAATGATAATTTCCACTCTGTCACCGCCTACGAGAAGGCTCTCAACGCATTTTTCCATATACGCCTCTGAGTTATAGCATGGTACTGTTACTGTCAATAATTTCATAAAATCACCTAATTTCTTTCTCCGCAGTCTTCAGAGCAGACGCGATTACTGCATCCATATCGTAGTAACGATATTCGGCGAGTCTGCCGCCAAAGAGGGTTTTGCTTTCCTTATCTGCAAGCTCCTTGTATTTTGCGTAAAGAGCACCGTTTTTCTCGTCGTTGATGGGATAGTAGGGCTCGATACCCGGCTGCCACTCCTGACTGTATTCCTTGGAAATAACGGTTTTCTCCTGCTTGCCGAATTCAAAATGCTTATGCTCAATAATACGAGTATAAGGAGTTTCGCGGTCGGTGTAATTTATCACGGCGTTGCCCTGATAGTTCTCGGTGTCAAGCACCTCGTTCTCAAAGCGAACGCTGCGGTAACCGAGGTACCCGTAGCAGTAATCGAAGTAGCGGTCGATAGGACCGGTATAAACTACTCTGTCAGCGAGCGAGTCGTAATGCCCCTTGTTATCAAGATAATCGACTCCAAGCTGAACCTCAATACCCTCGAGCATTCTCTCAACCATAGCGGTATATCCGCCGATCGGAATGCCCTGATAAAGAGCGTTAAAGTAGTTGTTATCAAATGTGAAGCGCACGGGAAGTCTGCGAATAATGAACGCAGGAAGCTCGGTGCAGGGTCTGCCCCACTGCTTCTCGGTATAGCCCTTTACGAGTCGCTCGTAGATGTCCGTACCTACGAGAGAGATCGCCTGCTCCTCGAGGTTCTGCGGCTCGGTGACGCCTGCTGCAGCGCGCTGCTCGGCAATCTTCGCCTCTGCCTCATCGGGAGTAACGACACCCCACATCTTATTGAAGGTATACATATTAAATGGTAAGGAGTAAAGCTCACCGTGATAATTCGCAACAGGCGAATTGGTATAGCGGTTGAACTCGGCGAACCTCGTCACGTACTCCCACACGGTCTTATCATTGGTGTGGAAGATATGAGCGCCGTACTTATGTACCTGAATACCTTCGACCGTCTCGGTATAAATATTACCGCCGACGTGATTTCTTTTGTCGATAACCAGAACCTTCTTACCTGCCGCGTGCGCTCTTTCTGCAAGCACAGCGCCGAAAAGTCCTGCACCGACTATTAAATAATCGTATTTCATAGCTTTTTCCTTTTTATTTTTTATCAGGATTCCTGACTTACCGCCTTTGCCTCAACCGTTTCATCGGTAATGGTAGCCATAGCCTCTTCCATAGACATACCGTCTGCAATGGCAGCCTTACGCGCTGCGTTTACCGCCTGAATTGTCTTAACTCTCTCGCCGTCAAGCGAGTAGCCCTTCATAGCAAAGAGCGTAAGCGCCCAGGCTATCATAGGAATTACGCAGAATAGAATGATAACAACCCAGTTCATGCCGTCGGCATAAGGTGTAGTCTTGGTAGGAAGGTCGGAGATACCTATGCACATAAGCGCAATAGATACTACCGCCGATGCAAGCGAGGATACGAGCTTATCAACTAGCGAGAAGAGCGTACCCATAATACCGGGAATGAACTTGCCCGAGCGATAGGTTTCGTAGTCGGCACAGTCTGCAACCATAGGAATGGGCATATCCGCGGTGGAATAGTATGCACCGTAGCCAATTCCGAAGCAAAGAATAAACGCTATGGTATAGAGGTTGATAGAAAGTCCGTTCTCACCAAACAAGCTGAGGTTTACGGCGGGGTTGCCCTGCTGCCACATAAGAAGAAGTGCAAGCACGCCAACGTAGCAGGCAAGTGCTACTGTAACGTAGGTCATAAGCGACTTCTTCTGTCCGTATTTTTGTGATGTACGTACAGTTAAAAGGAAGAAGGGTGCGCTGAACACGTATCCAAGCGCCATAAATACCATATTAAAAGTATCGTAGTTGCCCATCATGCAACCGTAAAGCATAATAAGAACGGTAATATTCTGCGCTATCGCAAGAGCGAGCTTACAACCACCGCCTGCTACCATAAGGCGCTGAAGTGGCTTGTTCGCCTTGATAATCTGTACGTACTCGGAAATCTTAACTGCTTCCTGCTGACCGCCGCCAATGCCGAAGTACTTCTCGTTATCCTTCTCGGCAATACCTATAACGGCAAGCACGGTAAGAATAGCCGAAATTGCTATTCCAACGAAGGTCATAATAGTGTACCACGTTTCATTATAGTCACCCGCGAATCTGTCCCAAGCCATAACCATACCGACTACCTGCATAATACCCATGCCGGCAAGAGAGCCGATGGTATTGAATACAGTAAAGAGGGGACGCTGCTTGGGGTCGTTGGTAAGAACGGGCTGTGCGCTTCTGGTTACAGAGGTCTGGAAGGTGTAACCAATTACCCATACTGCGTAAAGAAGGGTAAAGAGGGTGTAACGAAGCCACATCATAGTTTCGGGAATGAGGGGAGTGAAAACGTACAAAAGAAGCACGGACACCGCCATAATCACGTTACCGATAACCATAAAGGGACGGAATTTACCGAACTTTGTGTTTGTCTTATCCATCAAAGCACCGATAATAGGGTCGGTGATAGCGTCGAAGATTCGCATTCCCGTAACCATAAACGATGCAAAGAGCATCGCAAGTCCGAGAACCGCATTACCGAACTGCGCTATATACGAAAGTATAAGAACGAAGTATACGTTCGTTGCGCCGTTGTTCATCGGGAACAGAGCGAGCTGATAAAATTTGGCGCGGTTTACGCCATTTGTTTCATTCATAATAATCTCCTTATGTAAATTAAGGTAGTCAAAAAGCGGATAATATATTTCTCTACCTTATAGTTGGCGATAGAATTTGAGATAGTTGCTTTTACCAGAGTCCGAAGGCGTATTTACATACGTCGAGTGATGACAAGCAAAGCAAATATCCAAATTATACGCCAAATATTATGTCCAGTTGCCGCCACCGGCAATCTTCTTGGACAGCTTATATGCAGGGTTGGGCGAGGGCACCTGACGAATCTCAATTTCGTCGTAAATCTTGCCCGCAACGGCTCTTATCTTCGCCTTGCCCTTGAGGGGAATGCGGAAGTTGAAGATCTTGTTGCCCGTCTGTGTCGCGAACTTCTGACCGTTCACGTACAGAGTAACCTCGGGTGCGTTGGAATAAACCTTTATATTCGTCTTGCGCTCTGCACGGTCAACGTAGCGTCTGCCGCAGACGTAGACCATAGGCTCCTTCGACCACCAAGCCTTGTAGAGATAGAAGCTATCCTTCTTCGTCTTTCGGTCAAAGGTAACTATTCCCTTATGATTCATACCCGGCTCACCGCCCTGATTTCTCGCATCGGCAGCAAAGTCGAACATATTCCAAAGGTGAGTCGCCCACATAAACGGACGCTTGTCGAAGAACTTCAGCATATACTCGTTGTACTTGCACTGATATTCCTCGCTCTGATCGCCGCGCTTCGGGTGAGATGAGTGAAGATTAGGCATACACTCGCAGCCGTACTCGGAATAACCGAGCGCACGGTTCGGGTATCTCTTATGGAAGAAGTCAACCCACAGATTGTTAAGCCACATAAAAGGCGTGTACCAGCCAAGATAGAGATTCCAGCTTACGATATCCGAGAGATGTCCGACCGAATCAAACGGTGCGCACATCGCATAGCAAGCCAGAGTCGTAGGACGGCTGGGGTCCATTTCGTGAATAATGTCATTTAAGACCTTGTGATTATCAAGCATGTCTGCTCGCTTGGTCGTCGAGATGGTAATTTCGTTGGAGATGCCCCATACGCAGATAGAGGGGTGGTTATAGCACTGAACTATAAGCTCCTTCATCTGACTGATGGTGTTCTCACGTCCGTTTGGCATATGCTCGGAGATATAAGGAATCTCTGCCCAGACGACCATGCCGTACTCGTCGCACAGGTCGTAGAAATACTGGTCGTGCTGATAATGCGCAAGGCGAATGGTGTTGGCACCAACCTCGCGTATCATAGCCATATCTGTATCGTGATGCTCCTTGAAGATCGCGTTTCCGATTCCCTTCCAGTCTTGGTGACGACAAACTCCGCGCAAAGCATACTCCTTGCCGTTAAGGATAAAGCCCTTGTCGGAGTCCACGCGGAATGAGCGCACGCCGAATCGGCAGGACACCTTGTCAACAGGGGTATCGTTAACAAAAAGCGTTGCCTCGCAGGTGTAAAGATAGGGATCATCTATGCCGTGCCAGAGATGTGCCTTCTCAATAACGATGATTTCATCAGTATCGTCACCGGTGCCAACCACATTTCCTTCTCTGTCCTTAAGAACTATCTCCACTCTGCCACCCTCGGCATTGTGCCAGGTTCTGACCCATACGGTAGCGTCCTCGCCCTGAGCCTCGGGGCAGACCGCCAGACCGCGACCGCCGAAGTAATCCATATCGAAGTGATGCTTATTAACCGTAATAAGCTTTACGTCACGGTAGATACCGCCGTAGAAGGTAAAATCCGCCTTCTGCGGATATACTCTGTCGTTTTTAGAGTTATCTACCTCGACTACCATATGGTTTTCATCGGCGAGATAATCGGTAATATCCGCACGGAACGTAGAATAACCGCCGTCGTGAGTCATCACCATGTTGCCGTTAAGCAAAACCTTAGCCGAGGCGTTGACTCCGTTGAATTCAAGATAAAGACGCTCGTCGGCGTTAAGCGAGGGTGAGGCGAAGCTCTTCTCGTAAATGCAGATGCCGCGATAGTAATCGTCGCCACCGTCCTGACCGTCAAGGTTATTCCAGGTGTGCGGAATATTCACAGCCGTTTCGGTACCGTCGTGGTAACGGAACAGCCAGTTTTCATTTATAAGTTGCTCTTTTCTCATAGCAAGCTCCTGTTTTGTTGAAAGAATCTCCCTGCCCTATTTGCGAACGTGTCGCGGACAGGGAGATTCTATGAAATTTAATTTAATTCGGAAGAATTCCGAACGTTTATATTACTTGGTCTTGCGTCTGATAACAATGAACAGTACTGCAAGGGCTGCGATACCGAGTGTTGCATACAAAACGGTGTTAACGATGTTAGGAGTAACAGCTTTAACGGTAGTGTCTGCACCAACGCCGTTCATAGCCGCGGAGTTGATGATGGTGTAAAGGTTGTGGTGCATAGCCTCAACCATTGCGTTAACGAATACAGGATCGTCGGTTGCGGTCTTGATATCGTCGGTAGCATAGCTCATCATCGCATCGAAGCAGGTTACGCCGCCAGCCATAATCGAGTCGATAGCGTTGCAGTTAGCGGTGATCATATTATCGGTGATGTGCATAGAGTTGTTGCCCCACTCACCGCGAAGAATACCGGACATAAGGCCGTAGTTTGCGCCCGACCAGGTGGTACCCCAACGGGTGTAAGCGGTCATAACGCCGCCGTGTCCTTCGTTCTCCTCAAGAGCCTTCTGGAATGCCTTGAGATAAACCTCACGCGCAGCCTGCTCGGTGAGCCATGCAGCCTGACCAAGACGAGCCTGCTCGGAATCGTTAAGTGCGAAGTGCTTCATAACAACGTCGATACCCTTGGAGCGAAGAGCCTTAACCTCAGTACCGCCCATCTCGCCTGCAAGGAAGCCGTCCTCGGAGTAGTACTCGAAGTTACGTCCGCCGTAGGGAGTACGGTGAGTGTTAGCGCCGGGGCCGTAGAGACAGGAAACGCTTGCGTCAAGGCAGTCGTTACCGATCATAACGCCGATCTCGTACATAAGGTCGAGATTGAAGGTAGCAGCCATGACGTCCTCGGAGGTGAATGCAGTAGCTTCTGCGGATTCGCCGTCCATAGTAACAAGTCCGCCGCCAAAGAGAGAAACGGTAAGACCCTGAGGTCCATTCTCGTCACGGGAGCCGGGAGCGTTTACGGAAGGAACTGCGTGTCTCCAGTGGAAGCAGTCACCAATGGTGATAAGCTCATCAAGAGTAACCTGCTTGAGAAGCTCGTTCCAAGCGGGATCGTCGTACTGCTTGTATGCGGGAATGCCGTTGTCATCGCCGTCAGCCTCGAACATATCGTAAAGAGAAAGGTCACCGTCTGCGCCAAGAATAGGCATTTCGTCAAAGTCTCTGCCGGTCTTTGCCTCATAGTCAGCCTTGATCTGCTCGTACTCTTCAAGACCGTTGTTGTAACGGTTGTCAAGCTCCTTAGCCATCTTTGCAGAAAGAAGAAGCTCGTAGTTGCCGATAGGCCAAGTGCCTGCCCAGTCGTTTCTGGAAAGCATCTTAACGGTGTCCTCGCCGAAGTATACGTTAGGATCGGAGTTCTGAAGCTGGTTCTCAATCTTGGTGCCGTTAAGAGATGTGGAATAGGTTGTAGTATCAAGTGCATCTATATCCCAGCTGTAAACGAGAGCAGCGCTGCCCTCTGCGTCCATACCGTCAGCGGTGGTGTAGCCCTTTGCCGCGAGAACGTTGTTGTTC
>CAYXAC010000049.1:0-7891 GCA_964463025.1 uncultured Ruminococcus sp. | reverse complement strand
ATTCCTTGGGCAAATGGAGGAATAACCGAACGCATGGGATTTTTATGCGTTTTTCGTCCTGCCCTTCGGGGCAGGACTTTTGCTTTAGGTTTGCCTTAAAAAACAGAGAAAGGCAAAAAAAGAAAATGAAAAGAATTTTTAGTATCCTACTTATCCTCGCGCTATCGCTCGCAATGCTCGCGTCCTGCGACCTGCTTTCGCTTTTCGGTGACGTTGCAGAGCAGGGTGACGTCACGGTGGTGGTTGAGGCGGCTGACGGCAGCTACGAGGTCTACAAGACCTACCTTGAAAGTGTTGAAAATAAAGAGGAGGGCGCCAAGGGCGTGGCGGAGAATCTCCGTGACAGAGAGGAAAAACCTCTGCATCTTGTGATGGAGGACAGCACCTACGGTGCATTCGTCACCGAGATAGGCTCGATAAAGCAGGGTGACGGTGCATACGTTATGGTATACACCTCGCTCGAATCTGACTCCTACGAGGGCGCTCCGACGGTTGAATATGACGGCATCACGCTTTATCAGTCGGGTGTCGGGCTCAGCGGTATGACCGTCGAGGCGGGCACGGTAATCCTCTTCCGTCTTGAGAGCTATTTGTAAATATGAGGCTCGGGAGTAATAAAAAACTCGCATCTCCCGCCAGGCTAATCGCGTTCGTCGGTATTGCGGCTACTACCCTCGAATGCGGAAAGCTTGCGCTTTCCTTCCTGCCGAACGTTGAGGTCGTGACGCTTCTTACGGCGCTCTACGGCTACGTATTCGGCTGGCTTGGAGTATGCTCGGCGGCGGTGTTCGTGTGCATCGAGCCGCTGATATACGGAATTAATACTTGGGTGATAACCTATTTTATCTATTGGCCGCTTGTGGCGTTCGTCTTTATGATGCTGCGGCGCGCGAGGGTGAAAAATCGCTGGCTGCTCACTACGGCGGCGGTAGGACTCACAGTGCTTTTCGGCATTCTTTCAGCGGTTATTGATACTGCGATAATGCTTGGAGTAAACGAGCATTATTTTACCAATCTTCTGATTTACTACGCTCGCGGCATAGTATTTTATGCTGTGCAGATAGTCTGTAATGCTGTGATTTTCCCGCTGCTTTTTACCTTTCTTGCGGACAAGCTGAAAGTCATAAAAAGGAATATGAATATATAATCTCCTCGCTAGAATGGGGAGATTATTATTTTTCTTGACAACGGTAATAATATGTGATAAAATAAATTATTATTTTATAAGTGAAATTTTTATGTTTGAGGTATAAAAATGGAAAAACTTCTTGATTTAATGGAAAATAACGCGACACTTTCTCCAAAGGAAATCGCACTTATGCTCTCAAAAGAGGAGGGCGACATCAAGGAAATGATTAAAAAGCTTGAAAGTGACGGAGTAATCCTCGGCTACAAGACTATCATCGACTGGGATAAGACCGACAGAGAGTACGTCAATGCACTTATTGAGGTCAAGGTTATGCCCCAGCGCGACGACGGATTTGACAAAATCGCCGAGAAGATTCAGAACTACCCTGAGATCAAGGGTCTTTACCTCATGAGTGGTGGCTTCGATTTCACCGTGCTTATTGAGGGCAAGACTATGAAGGAGGTTGCCTACTTCGTGGCGAGAAAGCTCGCGCCCGTTGAGTACGTAACCGCAACAGCAACACATTTCGTTCTTAAAACCTATAAGGACAAGGGCGTTATTTATAACGCACCCAAAAAAGATCCGAGGGATATTTCTTGCATATGATTAACTACGATAACCTTTTGTCCGATACGATAAAGGACATTAAGCCGTCGGGTATACGCAAATTCTTTGACCTGCTTGCAGACATGGGCGACGTAACTGCCCTCACGGTAGGTCAGCCTGATTTCGTTACCCCCTGGCACATAAGAGAGGCGGCTATCGAGTCGCTTGAGAAGGGGCAGACCTACTATACCTCGAACTCTGGTATGCTCGAGCTGCGCTCGGAGATAGCGAAGTATCTCGAAAGGCGCTTTGCGCTTCAGTACGACGCCTCGGAAATACTTGTTACCGTCGGTGGCAGCGAGGCCATTGACATAGCTATTCGCACGCTTGTCAACCCCGGCGATGAGGTTATAGTGCCTACGCCCTCGTTCGTTTGCTACGAGCCTATTGCGAGAATGGCGGGGGCGAGCGTTGTGACTATCGAAACGAAGGCGGAGAACGGCTTTAAGCTGACTCCGGAAGAGTTTGAGGCTGCCATTACACCAAAAACCAAGCTGCTTGTGCTTCCTTTCCCAAACAATCCAACGGGTGCAATACTCGACAAAGAGGAGCTTGAAGCACTTGCGCGCGTTATAGAGAAAACCAATATAGCAATTCTCTCCGACGAGATTTACGCCGAGCTTACCTACGGTACGCGTCATACCTCTATTGCGAGCATTGAGGGTATGCGCGAGAGAACTATCATAGCCTCCGGATTCTCGAAGGCTTACGCTATGACTGGTTGGCGACTCGGCTATCTTGCCGCACCTGCACCGCTTCTCAAGGCTATGACCAAGCTACACCAGTACGCGATAATGTGCGCACCTACGGTGTCGCAGTTTGCGGCTATCGAGGCACTGCGTGAGGGCGACGGTGATATATTCGATATGCGCGCGGAGTACAACCGCCGCAGAGTCTTTATCTACGAGGGGCTTCGCGACATCGGACTTCCCGTTACAATGCCTGAGGGCGCGTTCTATATTTACCCCTACATAGGTGGCTTCGGGCTCACCTCGGAGGAGTTCTGCGAGCGCCTTCTGTACGAGGAAAAATGCGCTATCGTTCCCGGCACTGCCTTTGGCGAATGCGGCGAGGGTTATGCTAGAATTTCTTATGCTTACTCTATGGCTCATATTGAGGAAGCACTCAAGAAAATCAAGAAATTTGTAGACGGATTAAAATAAAAAGAGCGATTTTGCAAATCAAAGTTTGCAAAATCGCTTATTTTTCAATTATATGTTATTTGTTCAACTCTACTCCGAAGATTTTTGCAAGCAACCTGCGAAGAACCTTTGGTGAGTGCATCACTACTATTTTCATATATGTTTCCTTTCTGCCGTGCGGCTAATACTATTATATGAAAAAGTATTTTTATGGCTACATTTCCTCGATTTTCATCACCACGACACTCATATCGTCGCTCGTCTTGGAATTCTTTACCGCCTCGTCGAGTATCGAACGTGCGTATTCCTCAAGACTTTCCCTTGGCGGCTCACCGAGTAGAAGCAAGAGCCAGGGCGCGTCCTCCATCGAGTCGGCAATTCCGTCGGAGAGCATAACTACATAGTCACCGGGACGGACCTCGACCTTGATTTTCTCGCTGTCAATGCTTCCCATAAGACCGATAGGCGCCGTTTGCGAGCGAATCCTGAAAATTGAGGACTCGCGTTTGACGTAAGAGGGCGCCGCACCGCTTTTGATAAAGGTAGCCTCGCCTGTCAGAAGGTCAAGCTCAAAGAGGTCGACCGTTGCAGAGCACTCCTCGCCTTGAGTGCGTACGGTGTGGTTGAGTATATGGAGCAGAGTGTCCCTTGCCGTGCCTATATCGAGTGCCGCGCGCATAAATCCCGCGACGAACTGCGAGGTTTCTCTCGCCACCTCTCCACTGCCCATTCCGTCAGAAATCAGAGAATAGAACCTGTCGTCGCGTGATTCGAAGTACTCTATCGTATCGCCCGAAATCTCGTTTTCATCACCTGCGCAAGAGGCTGTTGCTATCTTTACCGATAGCGCGCGTCGTATGCCACACTCCATAAGTACCATTCTGTCGCGGCGGAAGTATTCGGGAGAGTCAAGTTTTACGCCGATAGCTTCCTCAATATCTCGTCGCAGCTCGGGGGATGTGATTTTTCTGCCGTCTGTGTCCTCACCTGCCAGAATAAAGTGCCGTCTGCGTTCGCCGAACACCCTGATAGTGCCGCTATCAAAGCCGTATCGTGCGAAGATTTCAGTCAGCGGTTCGGTCAAATTGTCGTCAACCGAGCGCTCGGCATCGTCGGTTGCTCTTGCCGAGTTTATCAGCTTTGCGATAAGCTCGTATTCGTCGGCAAGCACGCTGCATCTAGGCTGATAGCATTCCATCTCGCGTCTTGCCACGTCAATATTTATCGCCTCTGCCACCTCGCGCGCCATTTGGCAGAATTCGGTGTCGGTGTTCACGTCGGCTTTCGTTATCTTTTTGCCACCTGCGATTTTTTCTGCAATTTGGGTGGCGTTTTTTATGCACGGGCGAATTTCTTCCTTACTGCAAAGGGGTGCGCCGCCGCACTCGCTGCAATATCGCTCGGCAACCGTGATTACGGTATCGCGGTAATCGTCAACAGTTAGCATAGTCCTAGTGCGCTCGGAGTAATCGCGTATTACGCCCGAGAGCGAGGCGAGTGCAAGTTCAAGCGAGTCGAGGCTACCCGAGAATTTGTTCTGATAAGCGAGTGCCATAGTTCCTACCATATCCTCGCTCTCGCGGTCAGTGTCGAGCGTTTTTTCCTTTATTTCGGCTATTCCGACCTTTTTTAACAGGGGCATGGCGAGCGATGCCGCGATTACGTATTCGGGGAATGTGGCGAGGAAGCCCGACAGACCGCTTGCATAAGAGCTCCACGCCGAGAGTGCCGCACCGCCTGCAATAATCGCATATCCCGTGCCAAAGCCGAACATTATTCCCGAGCCGAGTCCCGCCAGCGCAAAGGACACCGACAGCGTTCCCGATATTCCAAGCGAGGTGATAAATCCTGTAGTCAGTCCTCGCAGCGCACCAAATCGCTTTGCCACGAGCAGAGTCACCACCGAGGTGAAAATATAGGATAGCGAAATGCCAAAAATATTGACCGCTCCAAGCGAAAGGCCGACGAAGAAGAGAAGCGTCAAGGCGGAAAGCTGGAAGAAGATTATATTGTATCTCTCCTGCTCGCCCCTTCCCGAGAGCGAGAGAATATCACCGCCCGAGATAAGCTCGCGAAGCGTTATTCCCGACGAGAACGCTCCCGAAAAAACGAAGGTAAGAGTCGGAGTGAGAATTATCATTGCAAGGCCGAAAAGCATCGTCGTTTCGTTAAGATCGCCTGCAATCACTTCGTACAGTGCAACAAGGAAACCGCCGATTATCGAAACGCACATTCGAAGAAGTAGGCTCTCGCCAAAAATATTGCTCGCAGAATTTGCCTCTGAGCCGCCAACCGACAGCGCGGCTCGCAGAAACACGAGGATAGCCGTAGCACCTGCAAGCACCATTCCGTCAACCCCGAGCGTCAGCGCGCCAAGCACTGCGCCGAAAAGAGCAGGCCAAACTCCAAAGGGCAGAGCCGCTACTAACGCGAGTCCAAGCGGCCTTGCTGCAAAGAGCATATGGCAGCGCGAGAGCAGGAATCCGACGGAGAATAAGGCGAGATCGCACCATAGCGCGTATCTGTCTGTATTTCTTTCGTTTTTTGCGCTTTCCAGTGCTTCTGCCAGCCTTGAGAAGATTCCTCGCTTTTTGCCCTCGTTCTTTTTCTCTGTATCATATTCCCGTAGCTTGTCCATTTTTTTGCTCCTTAATATATTATCAGATTGATTGTAATATAAAAAGAACGAAAAGCACCTCGTATTTTGTTGTCGCAAATATGTATATTACCGCGCAAATAAAAAAATGCCCGAAAAATCGAGCGAGGGCAATCGTATTATAGGGATATTTGCGAAAAATTTTTGACATTTGCGCTGTATAAAAGCTCTGCAAACGGTAATAATTTACACGAAACCCAAAAAGGAGGAATAACTATGACCTTAACTCAAAAGGAAACGACACTTTTACAGGACCTAAAATCGCAGGAGCAACTTTGTATCGAGAAGTATAACAAGTATTCACAGATGGCGCACGACCCCGAGCTGAAGAATCTTTTCAGTCAGCTCGCATCGAACGAGCAGAAGCATCTCGACACCGTAACTCAAATGCTCTCAGGAACCGAGGTAAAGATGCCGTCCGAGTCCCCCTCTGCCGAGTCGGCAAAGCTCACATGCAAGCAGTCTACCTGCAACGAGGCGGAGAAGAAGCAGGACGCGTATCTTTGCAAAGATGCGCTCGCTATGGAAAAGCACGTTTCTTCGGTATACGATATGAGCGTTTTCGAGTTCCAGAGCCCCACCCTGCGTGACACTCTCGCCCACATTCAGAAGGAAGAGCAGAACCATGGCGAAAAGCTCTATAACTACCTCTCCTGTAACAATATGTACTCATAATGTAAAGTAAAAACAACAAAAGGCGGCAAATGCCGCCTTTTGTAAATGATATTATTTGAGCTTTTCGTCCAAGCCATTTACCATGCTATTGTCACTCTTATAGTTTATTATATCGCATATAAATGAAGCTATTACTACAAGTATAATAATAATATATGCTACATCAAAAATCGAAGCTGGCATTTTTGATATAATAAACGATGTAAACAACGTAAGCAACAGTGAAGTGGCAATAGAAATGCAAACGGTTAAAGAAAATCCGCCTAGTATTTCTGCAAATTTTGTTGCAGCGTTCTCTTGGTCGGTAAAGAATCCAATGAGTCCGTTAAACAGGCATATAAAGTAGATTATGAAAAAGAAAGAGGAAAATTCATTTGCCGCATTCCATGCATCCATACCGTTAGCAACATTACTTTGGATAGTGGAAATGTAATAGGGCGCCGCAATGAACAGAGCAAATCCTGAAACAAATATTGTCATCACTACGCTTGTGAACGGCTCGATCGTAGAGAAGAAAGAAAATACTAGAAGCGCAATAACGAAGAGCAAAAGCTCAACTGATCCAAAGGAATTTAATATAGTAGAGAAGCCTGCCATTCCTTCTGCCTGTATAAGCAGTCGTTCTAACGAATTGCCCAAGACCGAAGTCAAGATAACAAAAGCGACCGCTATCAGCAACAAAGCTAATGGTAAAAAGATGGCGAGTTTTGTTTTACTATTCATTTTACTACCTCCTTATACCCATGAACGAATGGCTTTTTCAATGAAATGAGTTATCAGGAAAACAATGAAAAAGACAACGAAAGCCAACGCCAAAAGTATGGATAAGACGCATATATGACCGAAAAGCGATGAAATATCCGCGAACAGTCCGAAGCTATCAACAGAGAAAAATGCTCCAAGTGCTTGCAATGCTAGCAAGAATATAAAGGTTGAAACAATTCTGAAGCTCCACTGCCTGGGGTGGAGAACGCTCCAATAATATAAGGTCTGCTTATACCAATCTTCGGGTGCTAGGGAACAAAACGCAAGAGGCGATATTAAACAAATAAGAGCCAATAAAAGCCAACCGTACCAATGGTCGGGAGTAAAGACGGAAGTCGCGAAAGCTGACAAGGAAGAAAGAGTTATATCTCCGTTGACGATAGCCTGATAAGAAGCAAAGGAATCAGCGGACAGTCCCTTGATAATTGAGAATGTTGCAAATAAGCACAATGAAAATATTCCAATATTCAGTCCACAGTGAAGTGCGTTGTAAAAGAAATCCTTCACGCCATTTACGTTTGACAAAATCGGCAAGTCCTTAATATTGCTTATTTGATCATTGCTGTCCTTGTTGATTTTAGTTGTTTTGTTTTTAATCATAGCAACTATGGAGTTTGCTTTGAAAACAATCTCTCTATATCTATTTGCTAACGTTTCATCTTCGTACGATACAAATTGATATGAAAGCCAAGCTAAAAAATTGGGTATAATTGCAACGAAATACGGGACTGCAAGCAAAATGAAGGTTGCAAAGAAGGTTACCCAAACGTTTTCGAATAATCCAAGAACGGCAGATAATGCCACTCCGTTGCTTATATTTTGCCACAAGTCACCAAACCAAGACACGGCAGTAACCATATATATAACTCCTTAATGTATTTTTGAAATGTCGCTGATTATTCTTCCGAAGTATCCTTC
>CAYXAC010000048.1:0-7896 GCA_964463025.1 uncultured Ruminococcus sp. | reverse complement strand
GCGATACACAATCTGCCCGAGGGAATTGCTGCAGGTGTCGGCTTTGGCTCGGAGAATACGGCAAAGGCGCTTGTTATAGCAGGCGGTATTGCGCTCCAGAACATACCCGAGGGTATGGTAGTTATCGGCCCGATGCTCGCGGCAGGCGTGTCGAAAAAGCGCACGCTGCTCATTGCACTTCTCACGGGACTTGTAGAGGTGCTAGGCACGCTTATCGGTTATTTTGCGGTAAGCATTGCGACGGTTATTCTGCCGTTTGCGCTTGCATTTGCGGGCGGAACGATGCTATACATTATAAGTGATGAGATGATACCCGAAACTCACGCTCACGGCGGCGAGCGAGGCGCGACTTATGCATTGCTCGTTGGCTTCGCCTTGATGTTTATAATGGACATCTTACTTGGATAAAAAATGGCTGGGAAAATCCCAGCCATTTTCATTACTTTTTAGTAAATGTAATTGTTGCCGTATCCTCGGTGAGCGAGTCGACCGTGAAGGTGTAGCAAAGCGAGTTGCCGTTATCATCTCTTACCGTGGGGAGCGAGTCGCCCTCGATGTAGGTGAAGTTGCCCTCACCACTCTTGACGAACTCAATGAGGTTATCCTCGGTGCCGTAATCGTCAGACGGGTCGGTGTTGTTGTTCTTGACGTCGTAGTAGGTTTCGCCGTCAATGGTGTCCGCTACGAGAGTCGAGTTGACGTGGTAGACCACTATACCGTCGCGTGAGAAGTAGCCGTAGCCGTTCGAGTTAAGACCGTTGCCCGTGTAGTAAACTACTATGTAATATTCCTGGTATGCGCCGAGGTCGTCACTCCAGCTGTTAGCGATAATAATCGTGTCACCGTTTTTCGAGAAGTCCTCGAGAGTCAGCGTAGTGCTTGTATCGGTCGTGACAAGTCTTGAGGTGGTGAGCCAGCCGTAGTTGAACTTGGTGTAGGCGTTGTGGTCGCCGGACATAGCGTCCATAATGTCGCAGCCCTCAAGAGGCATATTATCCGAATAGGAGGTGTCGTAGTAGTCGTCGGCACCGAGCACGTGACCGAATTCGTGTATGTAGGTGTAGGTGTTCATAACGCTCGTGTCGTCGTAGGACGTGTTACCCGAGTAGTCGTAGGACTCAAAGAGGAACTGATAGGATGCCCAGAGGTAATCGTTCGCGCTGACACCGTCATACTCGTAATAGTAGTCATCGGAGTCGGTGTAGATGTTCCAGTATCTGTACGCCCAGTGGAAGTCGTCATCACCGATATCGAGTGTATTTATCATAACGACCGCGTCGATTATTCCGTTGCCGTCGGAGTCAAAGTTCGAAAGATCCATAGTCTTTGAGAGATAGGCGAGCGCCTCGTCCATAATCATCTGGTCACCGATCATAACATCGTCACCGTAGTAATCCATCGTGGCGTTCTGATAGTAGCTGCTGGTGTTTTCGGGACGGAACCAATAGTCAAGCACGGTGATATCGAGGTCGAGTGCACCGTAGCTCGAAATGTAATAGTAGTCGTGAACCGAGTAGTAATCGGTATCGTCTGCGTCGCCGCTCCAAGCCTTGACGAGCGTGTCGGTGGTGTAGCCCTTACTTGCGGCTGTCGAGTCGCTGAATTCAACGGGAATAACAAGCACAGCAGGCGAGCCGGTGGTGGGACAACCATCAAGATAGTAGCCCTGGTCGGTGACGTCCTTGACGTTCTTCGCCTTGGTGAAGTCCACCGTACGATAGCCCTCTGTGTCGGTTACCGTGCCATTCGTGTTGCCAGCGTCGCCGTTGTCGGTATTGCCATTGTCACCGTTATCGGCGTTGTCATTGTTACCGCTATCGGCGCTTCCGTTATCACCGCTATCGGTGTTACCGTCGTTGTCATTACCGTCATCAACGGCACGATAGGCAATAACGTCAATGTAGCTTGCGCTTGCATAGAAATAGTAGGAAACGTCAAGGTAAATCTCGTCCTTAACATAGGTGTACCAGGTGTCGCCGTATTCGTCGGTATATGTGTTAACAAGCTCATAGCCGACCAGCAGCTCGACGTAGCTCTCAAAATCTGCGCGAGAATTGCCTACGGTGTAGTAGTTAACTCCGTCGCTGAAGTCGTCCTCGACGTTGATGCCCTCGAAATAATAATTGTTACAGGGCGCAAAGGGGATAACCTCGCCGACGTATTCTGTAAGAATAGCCTTCTCCGCAGCGGAAAAATCTTTGTAACGGTAGCCGGCCGGAGGGCTCGGCTTGCCCTGTTCGCCAACGTCAACGTATGAGTCGAGTATAGCTGCAATATCGCCAAGCACTGAGCAGGATACCAGCATCGAAAGCGAAATTGCGAGAATAATGAGTATGGATATAATTCTTTTCATACTGTCCTCCAAAATATAGGTATACCTAATTATAGCACATATTTTCACGTCTTTCAACATTTTTTTGCGCATACTATTGAAGAAAACTAATTTTTGTGGTAAAATTAAATAAAATTCTACGAAAGCAGTGAAAATATGAGCATCAAAAAATGGATAAAGAAAAATACAACTTCGCTTGATGGCAAAACGGTAGCGATAAGCGGCTCGACAGGCGGACTTGGCAGAGAGCTGTGTATGCATCTCGGTGCGCTCGGTGCGTCGCTTGTCCTGCTTGACAGAAACATCGCAAAGTCAAAGGCTCTTGCTGATGAGTTACGCTCAATGCACGAGGGAATTTCAATTACTCACATAACCGTTGATATGACCGATATAGCGGCGGTCAAGGCGGCGGCAGATGCGCTCTCCTTAATGCCGATAGACTATCTCATACTCAACGCAGGTGCCTACAGTATACCGAGATGTACGCTTTCCTGCGGCTATGATAACGTCTTTACCATCAACTTTATCTCGCCATATTATCTTGCAAGACGTCTGCTCTCGAGTATAAAATCGCGAGGTGGCAAGGTTATAGCCGTCGGTAGTATAGCGCATAATTACTCGAAAATCGACGAGAGGGATGTCGACTTCTCGACAAGGAAAAAAGCGAGCCTTGTTTATGGCAACGCCAAGCGTTATCTCACTTATGCGTTCTTTGCGCTTGATGACGGGGGTGGGGTAGCGGTCGCGCACCCCGGTATCACATTTACCGGTATAACCGCACATTACCCGAAGCTGATTTTCGCGCTAATCAAACACCCGATGAAGATTATCTTTATGTCACCCAGGCGCGCGAGCCTTTCAATTATTCTCGCTATGTTTGCTGATTGCGGTGCGGGCGAGTGGATAGGACCGTTGCTCTTTGACGTATGGGGAATGCCGAAGAGAAAGCCGCTGAGAACTGCTAAGTCAGATGAAGCACAGAAAATTGCCAAAATTGCCGAGCAAATATACAGCGAAATAAATACATAAAAAACGGTTGGGATTTTCTCCCAACCGTTAAAATTTTATAAAAATGACAACTATACTTGTCATATTATGTATTTCTAGTTCAATAGCAGTTTGATTATAGCGCACTGCAATCGCAGAGGAAGTAGGTTCAGAAGCACAAGACCGATGTTCTGATGTTTCTTGTATACAAGTTTTGGTCGCCTTACAGTTGATGCCTTGTAGACAAGCGAGGCGAGCTTTGTCGGCTCAATGGGCGTGCCCATAAATTTGCTCGCGATAGATGAGAATCGCTTTGCCCCCTTGCGGTAAAGCTCGGTGCGTTCCGCAAGTGCCTCGGTTGCTCTGACCGAGCCATCGGCAAGCGGAGTTTTTACGGCCCCCGGACGAACGGTGATTACCTTTTGACCTATGAGATTCAGCTCCTGGCGCAGAGCCTGTGCGTAGCTTTCGAGTGCGGTTTTTGACATACTGTAAAGCCCGTTGAACGGCATTGGGTCAAAGCCTGCGACCTCGCTGGTGATTATAATTATTCTGCCGTCTTTTGAGAGGCGTGGATGCATAGCGCGCACAAGCTGCATACAGCCGACGAGGTTGACGTTGAGCAACTTTTTCATAGAGTCGATATCGTCCTCGACGAGCGAGGTCATCGCGTGTATGCCTGCCGAGCTTATGATAACGTCGAGCGTTACATTCATATTGGCAAGCTTATCTGCAAATGCCGAAACGGCGTCAAAATCCGTCACGTCAACCGTGTGCGATAGTAGATTTTTTCTCTCGGGAATTGCCTTGATATCAAGGGCGAAAACTCTGTGTCCCTCTCCGAGAAATCGCTCGGCAATACTGCCGCCGATGCCCGATGCCGCACCCGTGATAAGTACGTTTAATTGTTTTTTCATAGTGGCTTATATAAGCGTGTCGATATATTCGAAAAGTGCGTCAAAATCGCCGTGAGGATACTTCGAAATATCCTCGCTCGACTTGTTGATAAGGTCGCGGGTCAGTAGAAATACGCGCATACCAATCTTCTCGGCAGGCATATCGTCGCTGACGTCGTTGCCGACCATAAGGCATTCCTCGGGCTTCACGCCAATACGGCGCGCAACCTCGCTGTAATACTCAGTATTTGGCTTGCAAACACCGATGTTCTCATAGGTCGTCACAAGCTCGAAGTCATCGACCTTAAGACCTGCCCACCTGATGCGCTCGTTAGTTGCGATAGCAGGGAAGATGGGGTTGGTTGCAAGCGTGGTCTTGACTCCTGCTGCGTGCAGCTTGTCTATCAGCTCTCTCGATTTCGGTGTATAGCCGCAGACAGACTGAACCTTCGGGAATTTCTCGCGATAAAATTCCTCGAATTTCGGCTCGTCATCGCGCGCCCTTTCACCGTAAATACCCGAAAAGACGTCCCAAAAGACTTCCTCGTTGCTCTTTTCACCGTTATTCTTAATCATAGCCATCGTGCCTTTCCAGATAGCCTTTATCAGCTCCTCGGGAACGTAGCCAAAAGGTGCGAGATGCGCCGAAATTCCGCCGAAATATGCCTTAAGAAAAGTATCCTGGTCCATCGGCAGCAACGTGCCGTCAAGGTCAAAAAGTACCGCTTTTATCATTTTTTAAGCTCCATTTCATTTTTTACACAAATATTATATACAAAACCCACATCTTTGTCAACCATAAAGATGTAAACGAAAAGGAAATTTAACACGAATCTAAAAACACAACTTCCTTTCTTTTCTTGACATTCATCGTGTGAAGTAGTATAATAAACTTAATTTAAAATTTGAAAGGCAGAGCTAATGTGATGAAAACCAAAGTAATCGTTAAACACTTGAGTCTTGTAATAGTACTGATAAGTATTTGTGCGCTGATGATATGTAGCTTTACCGGTTGTGGAAAAAGCAACAAAAAACCAACGCCAAACGATAATACGCAAAAGCCTCTCCCGGATCAACCATCCATACATACGCACACCGTTTTTATTGACGAAGCGCGCGCAGCGACCTGTACGGCAATGGGCTTAACGGAAGGAAAGCATTGTTCCGAATGCGGCGAAATTTTGGTAGCGCAGACATCAATTCCTATGCTCGAACACGTAGCAAGCGAGTGGGTAATTGATAAGGCAGTTACTTGCACCGAAAACGGAGTAAATAGCAAATACTGCACTTATTGCGGAGTAAAGATGGACAGTACGATAGCCTTCAGCAACGGACATATGATGAGCATAACAGTTACGCGTGAGCTTAACTGCACCGAAGACGGCATAGTACGACACGAATGCACAAGGGATGGCTGCGGATATTCCCATGAAATAACCACTAAAGCTGAGCATAATATGCAGCTCGAAGAAAAGGTAGATGCGACCTGTACTGTAGACGGATATATCACGTACGGATGTACAAAATGCGACTACGAAGAAACGACGATAATATATTGCGGTCATAATTATACTTCTGAAATAACGAAAAAGTCTACCGGTGATGAAAAGGGAGAAATAACCTATACCTGTTCGATTTGTGGTGATAGCTATGTGGAAGAAATTCCTATGCTCAAGCCCGGTATATCCGTATTATTGATAGAAGACGTATCAGCCTGGAGAACGAATACTAACGTAGTGCTTTTGAACGCTCTTGTAGATGCCGGCTATATTGCGTATTGGGAAAAGCTTGCTTCCTCGCAGTTGGATACCACCGACCTTCTAAAATATGGGATGGTTCTTATAGCCAATGACCAAACCGGTGCTACCTATGATAACGTTATAAGAAACAAAGGAAAGTTGCAAAACTTCGCTAACGAGGGCGGCGTATTGATATACGGTGCTTGCGACCAGGGATGGAGTGGAGGAAATATGAGCTCCGCTTTGCTCGATGGAATCAAAAAAGGCAATTACTATTCATATAGAAACTATATAGTAAATGCCGAGCATCCTATAGTGACCGGCGCATTGACCGAAGGCATCTCTCTTACAAACGAGCTTTTGTATCATAACTATGCGAGCCATACGTATTTTTACCGTTTACCCCAAGGATCTAATATTATTCTTCAGGATGCGAACGGAAATCCCACGCTTGTTGAATATGAGATTGGAAGCGGTCACGTAATCGTAAGCGGACTCACTTGGGAGCATAATGCAAAATACGAATATAATCCCGAAGGTTCTTTTGCCAATACCGTGTATGATGACCTTATCATATATGCAACGACGCTTGCAAACACGTGTGAGCACGAATATGACGAAGGCATTGAGCAAAAGGCTTCTTGCACAGGAATCGGATACACTCTTCATACCTGCACCGTATGTGGATTCGCATATAAGGATAAAATAACGCAACTTCTTGGACACACCGTTAATGAATGGACGCAAACCAAAGCGCCTACCTGCACCAAAAATGGAGAAGAAAGCGGTATTTGTACAGTCTGCAAAGAAACGCAAACAAGAACCGTAAGCGCAACTGCTCACGCAGAAGGCGAGTGGATAATTGATAAAGAAGCTACTTGCACTGAAGCTGGCAGTAAACGCAAGATTTGCGAGGCTTGCGGAGTTACAATTAGCAAAGAAAGTATTGATGCGCTCGGACACAATCTGATATACGGTGAATGCACGAATTGTGATTTCTCTTGTTATAGTCAAGGTCTTGAGTTTGTTTCCAGAGGTGACGGTACTTGCTATGTTTCCGGAATCGGCACTTGCACCGATACCGATATTATAATTCCTCTGACCTCACCATCAAGTGACAGAGTAACGAGTATTGGCGATTCGGCGTTTTATAACTGCACTAACATTACCTCTGTGGTAATACCCGACAGCATAACGAGTATTGCATATGGCGCGTTTCGAAAATGCGACTACCTTACCTCTGTGGTAATTCCTGACAGTGTGACGAGTATTGGAAAGTATGCGTTCTGTGGTTGCAATAGCCTTATCTCTGTGACAGTCCCCAACAGCGTTACGAGTATTGAAGAGGGGGCGTTTGATAAATGCACTAGCCTAACCTCCGTGGTAATACCTAACAGCGTAACGAGTATTGGTAGTTATGCGTTCAAGAATTGCGAAAACCTTACCTCTGTGGTTATTCCCAACAACGTGACGAGTATTGGAGAAAATGCATTTGCTCATTGCACTAGCCTTACCTCTGTGGTAATTCCCGACAGTGTGACGAGTATTAGTGATAGGGCGTTCTATGATTGCACTAGCCTTACCTATGTGGTAATCGGCAACAGAGTGACAACTATTTGTTATGAAGCGTTTAGTGATTGCACTAGCCTTACATCTGTGGTTATTCCCGATAGCGTGGCGAGTATTGGCGATGGGGCATTCTATGATTGCACCAGCCTTACCTCAGTGGTAATACCCGACAGCGTGACGAGTATTGGTGAGAATGCTTTCTCTCAGTGCTATAGCCTTACCGAAATAGCAGTTAGTGAGAAAAACGAAAACTACAAATCTATCGACGGTAACCTTTATACCAAAGATGGCAAAAGGTTAATTCAGTATGCAATCGGTAAAACTGACACCGAATTTACTATCCCCGACAGCGTGACTATTATTGATTATAGGG
>CAYXAC010000047.1:0-7948 GCA_964463025.1 uncultured Ruminococcus sp. | reverse complement strand
ACGGCAGATACGGCGGAGCGTACGTGTCCGAGGAATTAAAGAAGGCTATGAAGGAGATAAGCGAGGCGTATTTCACTATCTGCAAGTCCTCAAAGTTTATTGCCGAGCTTCGCAAGATTCGCCGCGAGTTCCAGGGCAGACCTACGCCTATTTCATACCTCGAGCGTCTCTCGACCTCTATTGGCAACGTGCAGCTTTACGCAAAGCGCGAGGACCTCAACCACACGGGTGCGCACAAGCTCAATCACTGTATGGGCGAGGCTCTTTTGGCAAAATATATGGGCAAAAAGAAGGTTATTGCCGAGACGGGCGCGGGTCAGCACGGTGTTGCGCTTGCCACTGCGGCGGCGTATTTCGGACTCGAGTGCGATATATATATGGGCGCGGTTGACATCAAGAAGCAGGCGCCCAACGTTGCGAGAATGAAGATTCTCGGCGCTAACGTTGTCGAGGTCACCGACGGGCTTCAGACTCTCAAGGAGGCTGTTGACGCCGCCTTTGCAGCATATACCCGCGAGTACAAGGACGCAATTTATTGCATCGGCTCGGTCGTCGGCCCACATCCTTTTCCTATGATGGTCAGGGATTTTCAGTCGGTCGTGGGAATTGAGGCGAGAGAGCAGTTTGTCGGCATGACGGGCGAGCTTCCCGATGCTGTCGTTGCCTGTGTTGGTGGCGGCTCGAACTCTATGGGAATGTTCGCAGGTTTCCTTAACGACCCCGTCAAGATTTACGGAGTTGAGCCTCTCGGCAGAGGAACGAAGCTCGGTGACCACGCGGCATCTCTGCAGTACGGCGAGGAGGGAATTATGCACGGCTTCAACAGCATTATGCTCAAGGGCGATGACGGTGAGGCGGCACCCGTCTACTCGGTTGCCTCCGGCCTTGACTATCCCTCGTCGGGTCCCGAGCACGCATTTCTGCGCGACCTCGGCAGAGTGACCTACGATACTATCGGTGACGACGACGCAATTGACGCATTCTTCCGTTTGTCGCGCCTCGAGGGCATAATTCCCGCGATCGAAAGCTCACACGCCGTTGCCTACGGCATCAAGCTTGCAAGGGAAATGGATCACGGCTCGGTTCTCATCTGTCTTTCGGGCAGAGGCGACAAGGATATGGACTACATCATCGAGAACTACGGCGAGAAATATCTAAAGTGAAAAATTGAAATTCGAAATTAAGATTTTTGCACATAGTTGCCTTATAATATACAACAAAAAGCCTCTCCAAATCGGAGAGGTTTTTTCATTAAATTCCAAAAAAAATGGATTTTTTCCATAATTTGACTCTAATTTCACTCGGCTATTGATTTTTTAATTTTTATTATGTATAATATAGTTATCAAACTATATGCGAGGTTATTTATGCTTTCCAAGGTTTACAGCGCAGGTGTTATTGGCATCGACGGCTTTGAAGTTACTGTCGAGTGCAGTGCGTGGGACAGGATTCCGCACTTCGAGATGGTCGGACTTCCCGATGCCGCAGTCAAGGAAGCAAAGGGCAGAGTGCGCTCCGCGTGTGAGAACAGCGGCTTCGTCTTTCCGCCTCTTGATATTATGATAAACCTTGCGCCCGCCGATATCAAAAAGGAGGGCTCCGCCTTCGACCTAGCGATTATCGCAGCCATACTGCAGGCAGACAGGGTGATACCCTCGGACTTCGATTTCTCCGCATGCTCGCTTATCGGTGAGTTATCGCTCTCGGGCGAGGTGCGCTCGGTTGGCGGCGTTCTTCCGATGACCATTGCCGCGCGTGAGTCTGGCAGACGCGAGATTTTCGTTCCCTTTGACAATGCCGACGAGGCGGCAGTTGTAGACGGCATCACGGTCTACGGTGTAAAGACGCTTCGCCAGCTTATAAATCATTTCAGGGGCATCGAGCTTATTACGCCCGTGCGCTTTGATGCATCGAAATTCGACCCGTCGTCGCATATCGGCGAGGTGGATTTTGCCGACGTGCGCGGTCAGCTCAAGGCAAAGCGCGCTCTCGAGATTGCCGCCGCGGGCGGTCACAACGTCATTATGATTGGCCCGCCCGGTGCGGGCAAGTCGATGCTTGCCAAAAGGCTTGCGACCATTCTCCCAGATATGAGCTTCGAGGAGGCGCTCGAAACGACCAAGATTCACTCGGTCAACGGTACGCTCGGCTCGAGCCTTGTCACCGAGCGTCCATTCCGTTCGCCCCACCATACCGTGAGTGTTCCCGGCCTTGTGGGCGGCGGCGCTATGCCTCGTCCCGGCGAGATTTCGCTCTCGCACAACGGTGTTTTGTTCCTCGACGAGCTTCCCGAGTTCCCCAAGAGCGTTACCGAGTCGCTCCGTCAGCCGCTTGAGGACGGAGTCGTTACCGTCACCAGAGCCGCGGCAAAGGTGACCTATCCCGCGAGCTTTATGCTCGTCTGCGCGATGAACCCCTGTAAGTGCGGCTTTTTTGGCGACTCAACCAGACAGTGCCGCTGCACTCCGCAGTCGCGCGTTAAGTACCTTGAGCGAGTCAGCGGTCCGCTGCTCGACAGAATTGATATAGAAATTGAGCTTCCCGCAGTCAGCTACAACGAGATTTCGGGCAAGACTGCGGTGGGTGAGCCGTCGGCAGAGATACGCAAGAGAGTCAACGCGGCGCGCGAATTCACCAACGCCCGCCTCGCGAGAGCAGGCGATAAGCCCGGCACTCTGAACGCGAATATGACGACCGAGCAGCTCCGCCGTCACTGCGAGCTTGACGAGGAAGCGAGCAACCTGATGCGCGATGCATTTGAAAAGCTTGGTCTGTCCGCGCGCGGTCACGATCGCGTATTGCGCGTAGCCCGCACGATAGCCGACCTCGACGGCGACGAGAAGATAAATGCGGACCATATCGCCGAGGCGATAATGTATAGGAGTCTCGATAGGAAGTATTGGAAAAAATAATTTGACGGGTAAATTTTGGTGTAAATTGCCGTTTGTGTGCCTTGACGTAGGCAACTACGCCTGGCGGCACGCAAAACAACAATTTCCTCTCAAAATTTCCCTCGTCAAATGTGTAATCAATTTCGAATTTCGAATTTACAAGAAAGGTGGTGGCAATATGATAAGGAGCGAAAGGCTTCCCGAGCTTCTTTCGCCGGCAGGCGGCTTTGAGTGTCTTTTGGCGGCAGTTGAGGCAGGGGCAGATGCCGTTTACGTTGGCGGCAGACGCTTTGGCGCTCGCGCCTTTGCAAAGAATTTCGAGCCGGGCGAGCTCGAGCGCGCGGTCGTGTATTGCCATCTGCACCGAGTCAAGCTCTACGTCACGGTCAACACTCTTATCGAGGACCGCGAGATGCCCGAGCTTATAGAATACTGCACCGAGCTTTACCGCATCGGTGTTGACGCTTTGATAATAGCAGACCTTGGCGCAATACGCGCAATTCGCCGTCACCTGCCGAGCTTCGAGATTCACGCATCCACGCAGATGTCGGTGCACAGCACCCTCGGAGCGAATGCAGCCGCTGAGCTTGGTATTACTCGCACGGTGGTTGCGCGCGAACTGTCGCTCGAAAATATTAAGAGCGTTACCGAGAACTCGAGGTGTGAGATAGAGGTCTTTCTGCACGGTGCGCTCTGCGTTTGCCATTCGGGACAATGCCTTTTTTCCTCAATGGTCGGCGGTCGAAGCGGAAATCGAGGCGAATGCGCCCAGCCCTGCCGCTTGCCCTTTAACAACGGCAAATATCCGCTTTCCTTAAAGGACCTCTCGCTTGCCGAGCATATCCCCGAGCTAATCGAATCGGGTGTCGCCTCGCTCAAAATCGAGGGACGAATGAAGTCGCCCGCCTACGTTTACACAGTCACGAAAATATACAGAAGGCTGCTCGACGAGCATCGCACAGCAAACAAATCCGAGCTCGAGGAGCTTCGCCGCGCCTTCTCTCGTGACGGATTTACCGACGGTTATTTCACGGGAAATATTTCGCGCGGTATGACCGGCATTCGCAGCGAAGACGACAAGCGCGAGAGCCGCGACCTTGCTGACGTAGCCTTCATGCCAAAGCGTGTTAAGACTCGCGCAGCAGTCAAAATCAAACTCGGCGAGCCGTCGGAAATGACGCTCTCCACAGGCGAAAAATCGGTCACCGTCAGCAGCGGTGCCATACCCGACGTGGCGAGGAATGCGCCTCTTACACACGACGGCGTGTGCGAGCGAATTGCCAAGATGGGCAACACATACTTCTCGCTCGATAAAGAGGATATCGACCTCACGCTCGACGATGGCGTCAACCTCGCGCCCTCTGCCATCAACGCTCTGCGCCGTTCAGCAGCAGAAGCACTTGAATACACCGGCAGGGAATGCGAGCCCTTCGTTTATACTAATAATCACACCCACAGTGCGAAAAAATTCACCTCGGCACAGTTCTTCCGTGAGTCCGAATATCTCGGTGCACTAGCAAAAAATGAGTCGCTTGTTTCATCGCTCGATGCGACCTTTGTGCCGTTGTTTTCGGGCGAAGCACTTGCCAAATCAAACGGTGTATACCTACCGCCCGTTATACTTGATAGCGAGCTGCCAGAGATAGTAGAAGCTCTCGAAAAGGCTAAAAATCAGGGTATAATGTACGCTTTAGTTGGCAATATCGGGCAAATTATGTTGGTTTCGTCGCTTGGATTCAAGGCGGTGGGCGATTTCAGACTTAATATAACTAATAGTGAGAGCCGTGCCGCATATGAGAAAATGGGAGTCGAGCATCTGATTCTCTCACCCGAGCTTACTCTGCCGATGGCGCGCGATATCGGCGGCGGTGTCATCACCTACGGTAGAATTCCGCTTATGATAACCGAACGGTGCTTTATCAGCGAGAACTTCGGTTGTGAGAGATGCGAGAGCGCAGCGCTTGTTGATAGACGTGGCGAGCGCTTCCCGATGATGCGCGAGTTTGCGCACAGGAATCTTATTTTCAATTCGGTGCCCACCTACCTTGGCGACAAGCGCCGCGAGCTTGCCGATAACAGCATTTATGCAAGGCACCTGCTGTTTACCACCGAGTCGGCTGACGAGATTTGCCGGGTTCTCTCGGCACACAAGGCGGCAGAGCCGCTTGATATCCCCGTCAGACGCGCGGGAAGACGATAAAAGTGAGGAGAAGTTATGATAAAACGTGAGATTAAAAGATTTGACGTAGAACCGCTGTTTGACACTGCTCTTTCGGAGAGTGATACGGAAGAACTCAACCATATATTTGCAATCGACTTCCAGGCCGAAAAACCTAACAGTACGGTGGAATACAATGCCGAGGTCTTTGCCGACGATGCCGCACTTGCGGCAAATTACGCATATCTTCGATTGCGTGATATAAGACAGCCTGCAAGACTGTATGTTAACGACGAGCTGCTTGGAGATATAGACGGTAATTCCCCTTCGCTTATCTTCTCTATTAAGGATAAATTTAAGCACGGCTCGAACATGGTTTCGATAAAATTCAACCGTGACGAGTGCCGTTATCCCGGGCTCATCGGAATTTTTACACCGCCCGAGATTTTGCGCTTTGCCGATGCTGCTATCGACCGAGTTCACGTAACCCAGACGCACGATGACGGTATAGTGATCGTGGGTATCAAGGTGGATTTGCTCGGCTCAACGGAAAACGTGCACGCGGTTGCAACGCTCAAGTCACCTTCGGGTCAGCTCTATTACGCAGGACTCACGAAGGGTGAGGGAAGTATCAAAATTACCGACCCTCTTTATTGGTGTCCGCGCGAGCTTGGTGTGCAGAATCTTTATAAGCTCTCGGTCAACCTCTACGGCGACGGCGACGTTGAGGACAGCCTGGAGATGAAGATAGGACTCCGCGCCGTCGAGCAGACCGACGAGGGCAGAGCGCTACTTATCAACGGCTTGCGCTTCTTCCCAATGGGCGCTACCTATCACGCAGACTACGAGCCCGACAAGAACACCTATCTTGCAAAGGAGGAGCAATACGTCAGGTATGCCGCTATGTCGCACTACGGCTGCCTCGTGCTTCCCGTCGGTGCGCCAAGGCCGAGCGAGCGTTTCTTTGAGCTTTGCGACGAGCGTGGTATAGTGGTTATTGAGCAGACCGATTCGCTTCATGAAGGAATGCTCGACGCGATAGAAAATCGCTCCAGGCATGCATGCTATTGCCTGCTTGAAATCGTAGGTGCGGATAACACCGAATATATCGAGGAATGCCTTAATACCGTGCTCCCGAACCTTGCGTTCTCGCTTCTTCCCGAAGCGCCGAGTTATATTTCCGCGCCCTCGCTTCCCTCGGACAAAACGCTTGCCACAGTCATTCCCGAAGGTGAGCGCAATCTCTTCTCGCGTTCGGTGGAGGCTATTGCTCCAGACGGTGCGATAGGCGAAATGATGCTCTCGGTTGCCGAGAGATATCCTTATCCCGCCACGCTCTCCGATTTCGCTTACGTTTCGGCCCTCGCGTCGGCAAACAAGGTCGGCGAGGCGATAAAAAAGAGCCGAATGTCGCGTGGCAAATCGGGCAGAGCAGTGTTCGATCGCCTTGGCGATTCGTTCCCATCAATATCCTCATCTGCACTTGATTCGTACTCGAGATGGAAGCCACTTCAGTATTATGCGGCGCGCCATTTTGCGCCTATTGCTCTGTATGCCGAGATGACCGACGGCGGTGTGCTTTTCTCGGTTTCCAACGAGCGTAAGTATGATTTTATCGGAGCTATTGAGTATCGTATTGCTACCTCGAAAAACGATCTGATTTACCAGGGTAGCGAGGCATGCGAGGTGAGTGCAATGACCTCGCGAGAGCTGTTCACGCGCGATTTCTCCGAGCATACCCGTCTTTATAACGACGCATGCTACATCGAATATTCTCTCAAGGAGGGCTCGTCGATTGTATCACACGGCACGCTGCTGTTCTCCCGCGAGAAGTATTTTAGATTCGTTGACCCGGAGATAAAATTTGTGATCACAGGCTCAGACCGCACCTTTGACATCACGCTGTTGGCTAACGCCTTCGCAAAGAACGTCGAGCTTGATTTTGTCGATATGGATGCTGTGATGTCGGACAATTACTTTGATATAACGAGCAGCAACCCCGTTAAGATCAGAGTAACGTTTAACGAAGGACCGCAGAGCGTTTTTCATCTCGAGAATTCGTTGCAAATCCGCACGATGTACGACTTAAAGCTCTGATTTTGACAACATTTATTTACATAAAACATCAAAAAGGAACAGAACAAAATGGTTCTGTTCCTTTTATATTACAATTTTTAATTCTTGAGCGAATGAATCGGTGCGGGGATTCTGCCGCCTCTGCTGATAAAATCCGCACAGGACTCGCGCTTGACCGGCATAATCGGAGCATAGCCGAGCAGACCGCCAAACTCGACGTCCTCACCAACATCTTTGCCGTACACGGGAATAACTCTTACGGCTGTGGTCTTGTTGTTGATTACGCCAATCGAAATCTCGTCGGCAATAATTCCCGAAATCGTCGATGCCTCGGTGTCACCGGGAATCGCTATCATATCAAGGCCGACCGAGCAAACGGCGGTCATAGCCTCAAGCTTGTCGAGAGTGAGAGTGCCGCATCTTGCCGCATCAATCATACCTCTGTCCTCGGATACGGGAATGAACGCGCCCGAAAGTCCGCCAACGTGGCTCGATGCCATAACGCCACCCTTCTTCACCGCATCGTTAAGCAGCGCGAGCGCCGCCGTCGTGCCGTGAGTGCCGCAGCGAGAGAGTCCCATATTCTCAAGAATTTCGGCAACCGAGTCTCCTGCCGCGGGGGTGGGTGCAAGCGAGAGGTCAACTATGCCGTAAGGCACGCCGAGCCTTGCCGCCGCCTCGGCAGCGATAAGCTGGCCGACTCTCGTAATCTTGAATGCAATTTTCTTGACCGTGTCGGCAAGGGCAGAGAAGTCACAGTCGCCGGCTTCCTTGATAGCCGCCGCAACAACACCGGGGCCGCTGACGCCTACGTTAATAACCG
>CAYXAC010000046.1:0-7967 GCA_964463025.1 uncultured Ruminococcus sp. | reverse complement strand
ACCTACACCAGAGCGCAGGAAGTTTCCGCAAAGGCTGACGAGATGATCACCCTCGCAAAGAAGGGCGACCTCGCTTCCTACCGTGCAGCTCTTGCTTACATCACCAAGGAAGACGTAGCAAAGAAGCTCTTCAGCGTTATCGCTCCCGCTTACGAGAATGTAAACGGCGGTTATACGCAGATTTATAAGATGGGTCCTCGTCGTGGCGACGGTGCTGAAACAGCAATCGTAAAGCTCACTAAGTAAGACCCCCAAAAAGGCAGGCAAGCCGTAAGGCAAGCCTGCTTTTTATTTTTTAGAAATAAGCTGAAAAGAATAAAAAACAACTTGACAAAACCGCCCGGCAGGTGTATAATATTTACGGTAAATTTGCTCGTAAAAGGGAGTAGTTGGCGCATTTAATGCGTTCGGCAGCCGTCAGAACGGCCGAAAGGCTCGGTTTGTCGATGATGTTTTCACAACAAGACTTTTCGCAGACTGTTCTGCGGGGAGTCGCTTTTTTTATGCGCAAGAAATTTAAAATAAAAAACGAAAGGTATTGCTATGAACGAACTTCTGACACTTTTTGACGGTCTTGTCGGTTTCTTTTCCGTAGACGGTCTCAAGATGATAGCAATGTGGGTTATAGGCGGCGTGCTTATCTACCTATCTATCAAGAAGCAAATGGAGCCTACGCTCCTTCTCCCTATCGGCTTCGGCGCAATTCTTATGAATTTCCCGGGCGTAATCGAACAGCTCCCCGACGGAAGCTATAGTTATCATTTCGTTGGCGAAACGCTTGAAACGCTTTACAACGCAGGTATCGCCAACGAGCTTTTCCCTCTGATACTCTTTATCGGTATCGGTGCGATGATTGACTTCGGTCCGCTTCTTTCCAATCCGAAGCTGATGATCTTCGGCGCAGCAGCACAGTTTGGTATATTCTTCACTCTCTGTATGGCGTCGGTATTTTTCCCCGAGATTAAGGACGCGGCCTCTATCGCGATAATCGGTGCGGCAGACGGTCCAACCTCGATAGTTGTTGCCAACGCGCTCGGCTCGAACTACGTCGGTGCTATAACCGTTGCGGCATATTCGTATATGGCTCTCGTGCCTATCATTCAGCCCCCTGTAATCAAGCTGCTCACGACCAAGAAGGAGCGCCTCATTCGTATGCCCTACAATCCCACCGCAGTTTCCAAGACCACTAAAATTCTCTTCCCGATAATCATCACCATCGTGGCTTGTATCTTCGCGCCCTCGGCAGGCTCGCTTATCGGTTTCCTGATGTTCGGTAACCTTATCCGCGAGTGCGGAGTGCTTGATTCGCTTTCTGAAACTGCACAGAAGGTTCTTGCAAACCTTATTACCATATTCCTCGGCATTACTATTGCCTTCAATATGACTGCAGAGCAGTTCCTCAGCGTTCCTACGCTTCTCATTATGGGACTTGGACTTATTGCCTTCATCGTTGATACCGCAGGCGGTGTTCTCTTCGCAAAGGTATTCAACGTTGTTCTCAAGGCACTCGGCAAGGATCCTATCAACCCAATGATAGGCGCGGCAGGCATTTCGGCATTCCCGATGTCGGGCAGAATCGTACATAAAATGGCTCTCGAAGAGGATAATCAGAACTTCCTGCTTATGCACTCGATAGGTGTAAATGTTTCGGGTCAGATAGCCTCTGTTATTGCGGGCGCTCTGATACTCGGATTCTTTGGATAAGGAGATAATTATGGGAAACTTTGTTTTTGAACCAATGAATTTTGTTGCCAACCTCAAATGGATGGGCATCGGTATGCTCGGCGTATTTATGATAGTCGGCATCATTATGACCGCGACCTATATTATAGGTGCGGTAAGTAACGGCAAAAAAGACAAATAACAGCAAAGACCGCCTCTTTGTAGGCGGTCTTTTTATACCTTCCTAATGCCACCATAATTGTAAAATTCAAACATTTTCGCCCCTAAATTACCGAAAAACAGGTAAATATTACTTTTAGAGGTAATCATTTTGCATTGAATGTCACCTGCCTTTTATGGTATAATTTTCTCGAAATCATAAAAGAAAGGAAGGTGAATTGATGAGAAGAAGCAAAAAGAAACACATCTTGATTTCTTTGTTAATCTCCCTCGTATTAACATTACCGTTTACAACTCTCTTTGCCTCAGCGCAAACAGCGAGTGAAAGCACCGAATCACGCACAAGGTCGCTTTCATCGACTATTGCGAATGACGGCAGAGAATATAAAAGTCTTGCGACAGTTCGAGATAAGAACATCTGGTCATACACGCGAACGACGGTCAGCGTAGGCGGCACAGCACTCGCAGTTAAGGGCGCTGTCATAAACGGTGTGCAGTACGTTCCGCTTCGTGCGGCGGCATCGGCTATCGGTGCTTCGTATAGCTACACATCTGCGGCCAGAACCTCTGTGCTTCGTCACACGGGACTCGTGCTTGAGGCATCCGATTTGTGCTACGTTACATACGCGAACGGACGAACGCTTTTCAGCACGACTCCTAACGTAATTATGAGCGACGGACGGCTCTATATCCCCGTCAGCGTGTTCGCGAAGGCGGTAGGAATGACCTACACCACCTCGGGAAACAACGTCAGCATTAGCGGCAGCTTCAAGCCGCTTGCGAGTGCGGACAAGTTCTACCGAGAGGACGAGGTCCTCTGGCTTGCGAGAATCATCCACGCAGAGAGTAATGGCGAGCCTCTGCTGGGACAGATCGCGGTCGGCAGCGTCGTGATGAACAGGGTAAGGTCAGCATATTACCCAAACACCATCTACGGCGTAATCTTTGACAGAAAATACGGCGTTCAGTTCAGTCCGATTTTGAACGGCACGATTTACAACACCCCGAGCTACAGCGCGAGGCTCGCGGCAAAAATCTGCCTTGAGGGGTATGACATCACCGGCGGAACCTTTTTCTTCTTGAACACAAGACTTGCAACGTCGTCCTGGATTCCCCAAACGCGTGAATACGCTTTCACAATAGGCAACCACGATTTTTACTATTAAAAAACAGTCTACCGAGCGACAAAACCGCCTCTTCCCGAGGCGGTTCATTTTTTTATGCTAAAGTATTGATTTTCCTTACCGATATATGTTATAATGTAATTGCCAAACACAATTTTATATTTTATTTTTATCATTTTCAGAGTGTGTACGTTTTGTGAAAAAACGTATATGCTCAATTTCTACATACTCTGGAAATGATAAAGATTGTGTTTGGCGACAGATCGGAGCAAAGCGTTTTTTAGGTGCGCTAGCTTCGGCTGGCGCATTTTTATTTTACATAAGGAGAAAAAACAAATGAAAAAGGTTCTTTTGGCTTGCATACTGCTTGTAGCAGTGCTCGTGATTGTGTCCAACATACCTTCATACTCGGCAGAAGGCTTGGAACTAAAATTTAATGTTTTCAGAATGGGTTATACAGTGGTAGATAACGGTAGTGCCGATGGTGACGTAGTTATCCCGGAAAAGCATAATGGATTACCGGTTAAAAGTATTGGTAGATCTGCGTTTAGCGAATGTAACAATCTTACCTCAGTAAAAATTCCCTACAGCGTGACTAAAATTGGCGATAAAGCGTTCTATTATTGCAACAGCCTTAGCTCTGTGGTAATTCCTGATAGTGTGTCTAGTATTGGTAGACAGGCGTTCTCTTCTTGCAACAGCCTTAGCTCTGTGGTAATCGGCGACAGCGTGACGAGTATTGGTGATTATGCGTTCGCTGACTGCACCAGCCTTAGCTCTGTGGTAATCGGCAACAGCGTGACTAGTATTGGTGAGCGGGCGTTCGAAGATTGCAACAGCCTTACAAACATAACTGTTGATTTGGATAATGAATATTACAAGTCTATAGATGGTAACCTGTATACTAAAGATGGAAAAATCTTGCTTCAGTACACTATCGGCAAAACTGATACCGAATTTACTATTCCTGAAAGCGTTACTAGTATTGGTGAGCGGGCGTTCAAAGATTGCAACAGCCTTAGCTCTGTGGTAATTCCCGACAGCGTTACTAGTATTGGGAACTGGGCGTTCTTTGGTTGCACCAAACTTACCTCTATAAAAATCCCTGACAGTGTGACTAATATTGGTGGTGGTGCGTTCGAAGATTGCTACAGCCTTACAAGCATTACTGTTGATTCGGGTAATGAATATTACAAATCTATGGACGGTAACCTATATACCAAAGATGGCAAAAACTTAATTAAGTATCCTATTGCTAAAACCAATACAGAATTTACTATTCCCGACAGCGTGACTAGTATTATTAGTGGTGCGTTCGCTTACTGCACCAGCCTTAGCTCTGTGGTAATTCCCGATAGCGTGACTAGTATTCGTAATGGTGCGTTCAATGGATGCACCAGCCTTAGCTCTGTGGTAATCCCCGACAGCGTGACTAGTATTGGGAACTGGGCGTTCTATCATTGCACCAGCCTTGACTCTGTTGTAATCGGCGACAGTGTGACTAGTATTGGTGGTGGTGCGTTCTATTATTGCACTAACCTTAGCTCCGTGGTAATCCCCGACAGCGTGACTAGTATTGGGGAGTGGGCGTTCAGGGGTTGCTACAGCCTTACCAGCATTACAATCCCCGATAGCGTGACTAGTATTGGTGGTGGTGCGTTCGAAGATTGCGACAGCCTTACCAGCATTACAATCCCCGATAGCGTGACTAGTATTGGGGAGTGGGCGTTCAGGGGTTGCTACAGCCTTAGCGACGTATATTATACCGGCAGCAAGGCAGAGTGGGCATGGGCGGAGATAATAATCATTCGTTCTGGGAATAGTGCACTCACAGGTGCTACCATTCATTACAATTATGTTCCGGAGGAATAAATTAATTCGAAATTAGAAATTCGAAATTAACCTCATCAGTCACCTTCGGTGACAGCTTGTAGTCATCCTCATCCGTCTTGCTTCGCAAGCCACCTTCCCCAAGATAGGGGAAGGCTATAGCGGAGAGCCCTGTGCTCTCCGCTTTTTCTCGCAAAATTAGCAAAAAGACTTGAAAAACGCTTGTCTTGATGCTATAATATAAGGGTAAGTAAATTATAAGGAGATATACCGATGGTATACAGATTAAAGGTTGCGGGAATCGAGCGCGATTTGCCGCTTTGTCCCATTAGCGACGAGCTTTATATCGGCGCGTTTATCCTTTTTGGCGACGTTGAGCTGACCGAGAGATGCTCCGAGGAGCTTGCGAAGCTCGCTCCCGAGCACGACGTTATGATAACTGCAGAATCCAAGGGCATTCCGCTTATCCACGCTATGAGCCGTATTCTCGGTGAGAATCGCTACGTGCTTGCAAGAAAGTCGGTAAAGCTCTATATGCGCAACGTTATCGAGTGCCGCACCAAGTCCATCACGACTGGCGCAGAGCAGACACTCTACATAGACGGTGACGATGCCGCCTACCTCAAGGGTAAGAGAGTTCTTATCGTTGACGACGTTATCAGCACCGGCGGCTCGCTCGCTTCGCTTGAGAATCTTGTAAAGCAGTCGGGCGGCGAGGTTGTTGGAAAGATGGCAATTCTTGCCGAGGGTGACGCTATTGATCGCCATGACATCACCTGTCTTGGTCCGTTGCCTCTCTTTGACAAGAACGGCAATCCGCTTAACTAAATAAAAAAACAAGGGTGCAAACACGCACCCTTGTTTTTGCAAACAACTATTTACATTTTTATTCTCTTTCGACAAAAATTTAAGAAATTTTATTTTCTCTGAGCGTAGGTTTATTTTGACAAAACGGGCAATACTAACCTCACAAAGATAAACGCGGGGTGTGTATGCGAATAAACAAGGTAGAAATATGCGGGGTGGATACCTCGAAACTAAAGACGCTCACCGAACAGCAAAAGCGTGAGCTTCTCGTTCGTGCGAGGTCGGGGGATATGGATGCGCGAAGCGAGCTTGTAATGGGAAATCTCCGACTGGTGCTAAGCGTAATCGGCAGGTTCAACCCCAAGCGCGAGAGCGTTGACGATCTTTTTCAGGTAGGGTGCATCGGGCTAATCAAGGCGATAGACAATTTTAATCTCGACATGGACGTGCGCTTCTCGACCTATGCCGTGCCGATGATAATCGGTGAGGTGCGGCGCTATCAGCGCGATAATAATGCAGTCAGAGTGTCGAGGGGAATGCGCGACCTTGCATACCGTGCCTTGCAGATGAAGGAGGAAATATCCCGAAGCGAGCAGCGCGAGGCAACGCTTGCCGAAATTGCCGAGCGCCTGGGCGCTACTGAGAAGGCTGTCGGCGAGGCTATGGAAGCGATAGTCGAGCCGATATCGCTTTTTGATTCGGTTTACGGTGACGGAGAGGACAGCGTGTACGTTATCGACAAACTCGCTGATGAGGACGAGTCGGACGAAAGCTGGGTTGAGAATATTTCTCTCAGGGAAGCAATGAAAAAACTTTCGCCGCGCGAGATGGGTATAGTCGAGCGGCGCTTTTACAAGGGTAGAACACAGATGGAAATTGCCGAGGAAATCGGCATTTCACAAGCGCAGGTTTCCAGACTGGAGAAGGGCGCTATTGACAAGCTTCGCAGATATATGATGTAATCTTAATATAATGTAAAAAGAAAAACTCCCGACGAAAAATCGGGAGTTTGATTATGTACTTAAATTAGGTATAGAAACGAATATCGGTAGCGCGCTGTTCTTCGTTGTACTGATGAATAGTGCTGTAAATACCAATAACCGCGCCAAGTCCCATTGCCATGAGCTTGTAATTTTCGGGTGCCTCGGGCATAAGAACCAAGCAAGCCATATATCCTGCCGCAACCATACAACCAATAGCAGTGATAAGAATGAATGCATGCTTGAAGAAGAGTATGAATGCAACACCCAAGATAGCTGCAAACACCAAACCGATTATCGCCTTAGCAGTATTTGCCGTAAGAAATGTAAGCGTGGGGAACATATTCGCAAGGAATCCGGAAACAGCAAAGTAACCGATTGCAAAGCCACACGTACCTCCAAGCAACATTACAGTGAACTTATATGCAAATTTAACAAGAATCACACCAATGACAGCTAATACGAAAGGAATGAGCGCTTCATAGCTTATTCCAAGCGGAAGAGCAGGGAGTGATGCACCAAACTGAGCAATAACGAGCGCGACAACGTACTTGAAGCCGACAAAAGCAAGAGCTGTCGGAACTATAAGATAGAGCGAACCCTTAAAGATCTTGTATCCCTCAAGAGAGAGAAGAACAGAAATCGCGATCAGAGCAACTAGAACCGGAATTCTATACTCCGCATACAGGCTCATTACAGACGGGGGAATCATAGCAACAAGCTTTTCCGCAAGTCCTTTCATAACATTAGTAATCATATCCATTGGAGTGTGTACCACCTTAAATATTATTATTCGCGTATATTATAACACATATTGGAAAATATTGCAATAGGTAAATGAAATTTTTTTATAAAATTTTAAGGCCGATTTTTGTGTAAAAAGCACAAAACAAAATATGAAAAATAAAAGCTGCACAAATCTCAGAAGATTGAAAAAGGAAGTTGCATAGCCGTAAAAACGACAATTTTGTTCAAAAAATGCATATATGCAAATAATAATTTACAAAAAGTGCTTTTTCACAAACAACCTTCATTGGAGGTTGTTTGTGTTGCGTTTCGTTGATGTAAGTCGATAACATATTGTTTTGTTTTGGTATGTTTGCATCTGTAAATTAGCTTTTGATATAGTCGATTGACAGCGCACGAAGACAAATTGGACAATCCTTTTTCTTCCTTATATTGTTATATACCTATATGCTTTATCTGCAACCGACACTTTGGTCAAAATGCACAAAAATACGGTGCATTTTTGGTGTATAAGTAACGAAAATAGAAAAAAACGAAAAAAAATCAAAAATTTGAAAAAATCCCTTGACTTTTCCCCCTCAATGTTGTATAATAGACAAGCTTGCAACAAGCGAGCACTTGATCATTGAAAATTGAA
>CAYXAC010000045.1:0-8001 GCA_964463025.1 uncultured Ruminococcus sp. | reverse complement strand
AGGGGCGCCTCTTCACCACTTGAGTACATCTCCGTGTGAAGCCGTTTATTAACTTTCCATAACATTATAGCAACTTTCACCACGTTTGTCAAGACCTTTTCGGAAATTTTGTTCCAAAGAATATTTTTCCCTCTAAAATGTGACTTTATTTCGTTAGCACTTGCGTTTTTTTGCGCTTTGTGCTATAATAATATATTGGATTAAACGCTAATAACGAAAGAAGGCGAGGCTTTTGGCAACTAAATACCCGATAATTCTGGCGCACGGAATTGCGGCAAAGCAAGCGAGAATAATGAACGCTTTCGGTAAAATCGGTGACGAGCTGACTCGCGCGGGATACTCCGTACATATAGCCGACACCGACGGCTTCGGCACCGTTGAGGGCAACGCCGAGCAGCTAAAGAATTTTATAGAGCGAGTGCTCTCGGAAACAGGCGCGGAAAAGGTCAATATTATCGCCCATTCCAAGGGCGGACTTGACTCAAAATATATGATAACCGAGCTTGGAATGGAGGACAAGGTTGCCTCGCTCACCACGCTCTGCACTCCGCATAAAGGCTCGATAATCGCCTCGTGGATATGGAAGCTGCCTATGTGGCTCAAGCGCTATTTCGCGTTCTTTATCAACATCTTTTATAAGGTAGTTTTCCGCGACAAAAATCCCGATGCTCTTACCGCCTGCGAGCAGCTCCGAGCGCGTAATGAAAGCGAGGAAACTCTGCAGTTCTCCTACAAGGTATACTGCCAGAGCTATTCGGCAGGTATTGAGAACGTTAAGGACTGCTTCATTATGGCGCTGCCAATGAAGATTCAGAAGCACTTTGAGCATATCTCAAGCGACGGACTCGTCAGCGAGGAATCGACCAAATTCGGCAACTACCGAGGCAGATGCCTTGATATCCCCGTGTCGCACGTTCAGATTATAGATTTGTTCTCCAAGAAAAGTCAAAAAGAGAAAATCTATGAATTTTACAAGAGCGTCTGCGAGGAGCTTTTGGGAATGGGATTTTAAGTTTTTTCTCACAAAATGACAAGTTTGATTGTCAAAAGGTGCATTTTATTGCATAAAAAGTATATTTCACGGCATTAACTGCAAGATATATTTGATTACAAAACAGCAAAGGATATAGATTATGCGTAAGACAAAAATCATTTGTACAATAGGTCCCGCGTCGGATAACGAGGAGATTCTCACGAGAATGTGCCGTTCGGGTATGAACGTAGCCAGACTCAATTTCTCGCATGGCACTCACGAGGGACATAAGGAAAAAATCGACCTTATCAAGCGTGTTCGAGAGAAGCTAGGACTGCCTATAGCTATTATGCTCGATACCAAGGGCCCCGAATACAGAATCAAGACCTTCGAGAACGGCAAAATCGAACTGAATGACGGTGACGAATTCACCTTCACCACCGACGATATTATTGGTGACCAGACGAGAGTTTCGGTTACCTACAAGCATCTTATCGAGGAGCTGAACGTCGGTGACAGAATTCTCCTGAATAACGGTCTTGTAATTTTTGAGGTAGCCTCTATCGATGGCACGAACGCGAGGTGCAGGGTTATCAGCGGCGGCGTGCTTTCGGACAGCAAGAGCATGAACTTCCCGGGCAAGACGCTCGGTCAGGAATATCTCTCCGACGCAGACCGTGCCGACATACTTTTCGGCATTGAGAACGACGTTGATTTCATCGCGGCATCATTCATTTCCTGCGAGGCGGATATCCGCGCGGTGCGTGAGTTCCTTGACGCGAACGGCGGCGAGAATATCGACGTTATAGCGAAGATAGAAAATCGCGCAGGCGTTGATAATATTGAAAAAATCTGCAAAATCGCCGACGGCGTTATGGTCGCAAGAGGCGACCTCGGTGTTGAGATTCCCTTCGTCGAGGTGCCTGCGGTGCAGAAGTACCTTATCAAAAAGTGCCGACTTCTCGGCAAGCGCGTTATTACCGCGACCGAGATGCTCGAATCTATGATTTCCAATCCCCGTCCTACGCGTGCGGAAATTTCTGACGTTGCGAACGCCGTTTACGACGGCTCGAGCGCGGTTATGCTTTCGGGCGAAACTGCTATGGGCGAGCATCCTGCCGAGGCGGTGCGCTATATGTCTGATATCTGCGAGTTCACCGAGGGCGGAATTGATTACAAGGAATGGTTCAGAAGCACCAATTTCAAGATGCGCAACAATGCCGATGCGGTTTCGCACGCGACCTGCGCTATGGCTATTGACGTTGGCGCGAAGTGCATCGTCGTTAACTCGGTAAGCGGAATGACGGCAAGAATGGTCAGCCGCTTCAGATGTGCTGTTGACATCATCGGTCTTACCACCTCGGAGAAGTCACTTCGCAAGCTGAATCTCAGTTGGGGCGTGCTTCCCGTTCTGACAGAAACCTTTGACTCAAACGAGGTTATGTTCTACAATGCCATGAAGCTGGCAAAGCAGGTGCTGCGCCTTGCGCCCGGTGACAACGTCGTTCTGACGGGCGGTATGATAGGCGGCCCGAGAGGAAATACCAATACAATTAAGGTAGAGATAGTTAAATAAAAACCCACTACTTTCAAAGAATAAAACCGCCGTTTTCTTGCGAAAACGACGGTTTTTGTTAACTTATGTTGTCAAAATCAACGATATTCGGGATATACCAGCTTGGTTTCGGTGGTCATTGTTTCGTATGCTTCATCGAGAAGCGCCTCGACGTCGACCTTCTTCAGCTCGCGCATTACGTCATCGATTCTCGGCTGCGTTTTCGGGTGTCTGGGAGTGAATACCGTGCAGCAATCCTCAAAGGGTAAAATCGAGGTTTCAAAGGTGCCGTAGTGGCGCGCCTGAATTATAATCTCATTCTTGTCGAGTCCGATACAGGGGCGGAAAACGGGCAGATTAACAACCGAGTCGGTGACCTCGATAGCCGCAAGCGTCTGCGACGCAACCTGACCAAGACTCTCACCCGTAATGAGCGCGTGGCACTTGTACTGCCTTGCACATCTCTCGGCAAGGCGCATCATAAAGATACGAAGAAGTATGGTGAAGTAGTCCTCCTGACAGTTGTCGCGAAGCTCCTCCTGAATGTGAGTGAGCGAGATAACGTGCACGTGCATTTTCGCGCAGAATTCGCACATCTCCTGTGCGAGCTGCATCACCTTTTCCTTAGCACGCTCGGAGGTATAGGGGAAGGACTCGAAGTGGAGCGCCTCAATCTCCATACCGCGTTTCGCCATCATACAGCCCGCCACTGGTGAATCTATGCCGCCCGAGAGCAAGAGAAGTCCCCTGCCCGCTGAGCGAAGCGGCAAACCGCCGGCACCCGGCTCCTGACCTGCTCTGACGTAGGCGTATTCGTCACGCACCTCGACGGTGACGGTGACCTCGGGATTCTTGACGTCTACCTTGATACCGCGCACGCAGGAGAGAATAACGCCGCCGATTTCCTTCGAAATCTCAATAGAACCAAGCGGAAAACGCTTGTCCGAGCGCTTCGCCTCGACCTTGAAGGTGCGCTTGCCTGCGAGCTTATCGGGCAGATATTCACGCGCAATAGCCGCAATGCTCTCCATATTCTTCTCGCACACAGCCGCGCGGTTAACACCGACTATGCCGAACACCTTCTTCGCCGCCTCGTACATTCCGTCCATATCGCAGAAATCGTCCTGCGGCTCGACGTAAACGGTCGACTGCTTGAAATATATTTTGAATGTACCGTAGGGGCTCGCTCTGCGGCGAAGCTCCTTGATAAGCGCTGATTCAAAGTTCTGGCGATTCGCGCCCTTGAGGACAACCTCGCCGAATTTACAAAGTATTACTTCCTGTATCATTTTTCAATCCTTATTTTATTATTTCCTTAAAAATTGCCTCTGCCTTGGCTCTATCCTGCATCGTTGAGTAGAAAACTACTCTGCCCGACCTCGTTAAAAAGGCATTATCATCGCCCGAAAGCAGCCTGATGCGCTCGAGGCACATCTCCTCGGCAGAGAGGCGCATCTCGGTATCGTTGCATACAAAGATTCCGCACTCCGAGCCGTATCCCGCACGGGAGTTGAGAAATATTGCGTAATTCTCGGGGAATCTGCCGCTAAAGACGTAGATTTTACCCAGCATTTCCTCGGGTAAATAGCCCTCGTCGCCCTCTACGCACTCCGAGGAATATATAACACCCGAAGCACCGTATGCGGATATAAATTCGCGCAGCAGCTCGTCGGCACTCGGCTCGGCCTTGCAAGCGGTGAGCGTAAAGAGAGAAAGCGCGAGAATCAAAGCAAGAGAAATTAGTTTTTTCATTTTAAGCACCCCCAAGAAAATGTATGCTGCGAGGTGCGTTTTCTTGCTTAAAATATGATTTTTCAAAGATTATCGTGGGATTTTTCGATAAAAATCGGTATTTTCAGGCGATTTTATGCACGAATGACGCTCATTTCGCCGCGTAGGTTCTGCTCCATTTTCTCCTTGATTTCGTCCTTTGAAATACCAAGGCTGAAGAGGTAATAGAGCTTGGCAACCGCTGCCTCGGTGGTCATATCCGCGCCGCTGACAGCACCTGCCGCCTTGAGCGCAGAGCTGGTTTCGTACGCGCCGAGCGTTACAGTTCCCGACGGGCACTGCGAGCAGACCGTCACAACCGAGCCCGACTCGAACGCGCGCGAGATTATCGGTATAAGCGAGCCGCAGTCCGAGGGGATATTGCCCGCGCCAAAGGTTTCAAGCACTATGCCCGAGAGCTTCTCGGTCATTATCGACTCAAAGAGTCCGAACTGTATGCCCGGGAATACCTTGAGTACGCCGATTGGTACCTCGGAGAGCGAGCGCAGAACAAGCTCGCCGCCCGCCTGCGTACCAATGGCGGAATAGTTGTACTTTATCGCAATTCCAACATCGGCAAGGTGCGGATAGTTGGGCGAATCGAAGGCGACGAGGTCATCGGCACTCATCTTTACCGCGCGGTTACCGCGAAGGAGCTTACCGCTGAAGTAGAGGCAGACCTCTCTTGCCACACCGTCAGCCGCGATAAGAAGCGAGGTGACGAGGTTGTCCCTGCCGTCGCTGCGAATCTCGGACAGCGGAATCTGCGAGCCTGTCAGCACGACCGGCTTATCAAGTCCCTCGAGAATAAAGGAAAGCGCCGAGGCGGTGTACGCCATAGTGTCAGTGCCGTGAAGCACGACGAAGCCGTCGTACCCAGAATAATTATCGTAAATTATTTTGGCTATCTTGTTCCATTCCTTGACGGTGACGTCGGAGGAATCGAGCAGCGGTGACATCTCGTGAAGCTGCCACTCGGGCGCGCTCTCACTTTTCATATCTGGTATAGCCGCGATAGCCTCACCGAGAAAGCGCGAGGGCGCATAGCCCTTGTCGGTGCGCTTCATACCTATCGTGCCGCCGGTGTATATTATCAAAACCTTCTTTTTCATACTATCTCCTTGCCGCGCGCTCGCGGTCAATGTAGTTCTGGAGTATTATCTCTGCCGAGAGGGTGTCTACGGCTTCCTTGCGCTTTTTGCCAAAGGTTCCCGTTTCACCGAGGAAGCGGTAGGCGACCATAGTGGTCATGCGCTCGTCGTAGAAGTCGAGGGGTATTTCGGTATACTCTGCGAGCAGAGCCGCAAAGGCGCGTATAACCTCGGTGCGCTCGCCCTCCGAGCCGTCCATATTCTTCGGCAGACCGATGATTATCTTCTTACAGGAGCGCGACTCGGCTTCCCTCGCCACTCGCTCGGCAGTCTTGCGCATTCCGCCCTCGGAGATAGTGCATATTCCGCTGGCAAGCATACCCGAAACGTCGCATTCGGCAAGGCCTGTGCGCTTGTCACCGTAATCGACGCCAAGATATTTTCCGTGAGTCAGGTCCATTCTATATCCTCCTGTAAACGAATATGCGGAAATCCGCAGTGCATTTGAGCGAATCAAGCGCCTCTACCCTCGACCTGCCCTCTGCGTTAGTTCTGTAAGCGTAGGGCGTCATCATAAATAGATTCTTTACCGCCTCGGCTGTGCCGAGATGGATTGTGTAGGTCAGCGGCTCGTCAACGAGAAGCTCGAAGCCCCCAAGCGCGGTGTCCGCCACCGTGTTTTTATAGGGTGTATCGTATATCACTTTTTTGAGGTCAAAGAGGTGATTTTCACCCGGAATCGCCATAACGAATATGCCGCCCTGCTTCAGCACACGCGCGGTTTCGGATAGCGCGAGAGGCGAGAAGGTGTTTACCACTGTGTCAATCTCCGAGTCGGGCACAGGCATATGATACGAGCCCGCAACCACCGCAAAGATGCGTGGATTTTTCCTGCAAAGCTCGCGCACCGCGTCCTTTGAAATATCAAAAGCCGATACGTCGCTTGTGCCATCGCGCAGCATCAACGCGCGCTCAAGATAATCGGTGTAATATCCCTCACCTGCTCCCGCGTCGAGGACTGCCGCCCCCGAGGGCGTATACTCCAGCACAAGCTCGGCGAGTCTCCTTGCAAGCGGCTCGTAAAAGCCACCCGAAAGGAACGCGCGTCTAGCAAGCACCATTTCCTTATTGTCACCGTGCACTCCGCGAGTGCTGCCGAGCAAAAGATTATAGTACCCACCTCGCGCCTTGTCGAAGGAATGCCCCTCTCCACACACGCAGCTTGAGTCAAGAATATTCAGTTTCCCCTGGCATTTCGGACAGTTAAAGTGCATATTTGTAAACCTTTGATTACATTTTATCTAGAATTGTTTTCCAATCTGTATTATATCATAAAATATATTAAAAGTCAATGAAATATATTAAGTCAAAAAAGTATAAAAAAGCCGCCACGAAAGTAGCGGCTGAAAATTATTCCTCTATGGGATTTATATGGATTTCATTGTGAGTCCGAATATTGATAGCACGATCTCCGCTACCAACTGTGTACTTGTTGTCACTTACCTTCTCTGCCCCGTCAAATCCAATGTCTACAAGGTCACTGACCGATTCACCTTCAAACGCCTTTTCGAGCGTTTTGTTAAGCGTGAACTCGCTATCCTGCGGAATGCTGATGTAGACGGGCTTCTCGCACATCGTAAGATCCATAGAATTGAACTCCTTCACCTTGATAAAGGTTTCGCCCTTGGTGCAAGAGATTTTCACTACGTTTGCCTTATTTACGCTGAAATGAGTTTCGTTATAAACAGAGCCGACGGTGTCCATACCGCCAACCTCCTCTGCACTGAACACCACCTTTGCATAGCTGGAATTCATACCGAGAGAGTGAACTTTGCCCTTTGCGTTTAACTCGTAGATTCTGTTATCAGCTGAGCCGATATCGTCGCCATATCCTGCAATCTGCACAGTTCTTGCGCTGTCTATGCTAGCGCGGACTGCACCGCAGTTTGTCGTAATGCTCAGCTTATCAAGAGTGTTCTCATAGATGCCGAAATCAATGCTTATATTCGCGCTGTCGCTCGTGACGCCAAGGTAATAATCGTCATTCTGCGGAAGGGTTATTTTGAGGTCCTTTTTCATACCGTCGTAATCCTTTACGCCACTCTCGCCGAATGCAACGAATAAAACGTCGCCGTCACTCAAGGACTGATATCATCATCTTACTTGTCAATAGAAAATCTGCAGTCCTGATTCTCGCACACCCATCGAGTCTTACATTTGCGCCTGCTTACATAGATCCTTTTCACCTTACTTCGGCATACGGGACATATCACGGGGACGGTCAGTTGGTAGATATCCGACTGCCTGTCCGTTTCTTTCTGTGTGTTCCGTGCGTTCTTGACGGCTTGGATGGCTTCGCAGGCTTCTTGGGATATGATCCGCTGATACGGTGCTTTGCCGAGGTAGCGTTCATCTTCGAGAATACGCTTGAGCCGCGCCTTGTTCCATCCGAGGACGCCGGGCATATATTCGATCTGTCTTTCGTTGAGTAGCTCTGCTATGGTCAGTAGCGATTTGCCCGCGAGGTATGCCGTGCAGATATCGCTCACGACCGCCGATCTCTATTTCGGCGAAATTTCTTTTTTATCATTTGAAAAACCTTTTCATATCTC
>CAYXAC010000044.1:0-8075 GCA_964463025.1 uncultured Ruminococcus sp. | reverse complement strand
GCTTACGCTGCAAGAGCAACTTTATTGTTGTCGTTTATTTTTTAAGTTGGACATTATTACGGGATTATCCGGCCCGCCACGCTTATCATACCTCAAAATCCCCGTCGAAACCCTTACGGGCCCATAAGATTCATTGCTAAAAACATTATAACAATTTCTATAGAAAATGTCAATAGCGTAAATTATCTAAATTTGGATTAAATTGCATATTTATAAAAATATTGCAAACCTTATTTTTTTATGATATAATATGTAGGAATATTAAATTAAGAGGTGTTAAATGGCTAAGGAGAAAAAAAGGTCATTACGCTGGGTACGGCTTGACAATGCCGCGAAAATATATCCTGCCGCAAGGCGAAGAAACTGGAGTAACGTATACCGTCAGTCCGTGACGCTACGCGACGAGGTTGACGTCGCGGTGTTGCGCTCTGCATTAGATATAACCGTCAAGCGCTTCCCTTCTATCGCCGCGAGGCTTAGACGTGGAGTGTTCTGGTATTATCTTCAGCAGATAGAGTCTGCGCCCGAAATACGCGAGGAGCAGAGCTGTCCTTTGGTGTTTATGGGTAACGAGGAAATTCGCACCTGCGCGTTCCGCGTTATCGTGTATCATAACCGAATCGCGCTCGAATTCTTCCACGCGCTGACCGACGGAACGGGTGCGCTCATTTTCCTGAAAACTCTGACTGCCGAATATCTTGAGCAGAAATACGATGTATTTATTCCCTGCGAGCAGGGAGTGCTCGACAGGCGTGAGCCGCCGTCAGACGAGGAGCTTGAGGACAGCTTCCTCAAATATGCTGGCAAGGTTTCTGCGAGCCGCAGGGATACTAACGCTTGGCGTTTGCAAAGCGAGCCTATCGGTGACGGATTTATGAATCTAACCTGCTTTCAGCTTCCCGTAAAGGATACGATGGAGCTTGCGCACAATTATAATTCGACCTTGACGGTCTTTATGAGTGCGGTAATGATGAAGGCTCTTGCGAATCTGCAGGAGGAAAAGGTGCAAAATCCGAAAAGACGAAAAAGAATCAAGCTTTTGATCCCGATAAATCTGCGCACACTCTTCCCGAGTAAGACGCTGCGCAACTTTGCAATGTATACGATTCCCGAGCTTGACCCCAGACTTGGCGAGTACACCTTTGATGAAATATGCAAGGTTATTCAGCACAAGATGGGCGCGGAATTCACAGCCAAGCATATGAGCACGGTCATCGCCACCAACGTAGGCGACGAGCGCAATCCGCTGGTGCGACTTATCCCCCTTCCGCTGAAGAATCTGGTGATGAAGGCGGTGTTCGACAGCGTTGGCGAAATAAAGTCCTGTCTGTCCTTATCCAACCTTGGACTTGTAAAAATGCCGGATATTATGAGGCAGTATGTCGAAAGAATGGATTTCATACTCGGTGTTCAGGCGGCTGCGCCGTATAACTGCGGTATGCTTTCATTTGGCGATACCATTTACGTAAACTTCATTCGTAACACCAAGGACCCTGAGCTTGAGAGGCATTTCTTTGCCGTTTTGCACGAGATGGGGCTGCCCGTTACAGTGGAGAGTAATCAGAATTTTGAGGTATAATATATGTATTGTGTAAAATGCGGTGTGAAGCTCTCTGACACCGAGAAAAAATGTCCGCTTTGCGACACGGTGGTGTATCACCCCGACGTTAAGCAGGGTGATGCGCGTCCTCTCTACCCTGCGGGACGCAGACCCAAGCCGCAGGCTAATCCGAAGGTGTTTAACGGATTTTTGATAGTTCTGTTTTCAATCGCAATTCTTATCTGCTATCTCGCAGATACGCAGCGCGACGGCGGGCTCGACTGGTTCGGTCTGGCGGTGGGCGGTATACTCGTTGGATATATCCTGCTCGCTCTGCCGCTGTGGTTTAAGAAGCCGAATCCCGTTATCTTCATTCCCTGCGATTTTGCGGCGGCGATACTCTACCTGCTCTACATAAACCTGGCGACGGGCGGCAGGTGGTTTATGAGCTTTGCCTTCCCTATCACGGGCGCGATTTGCCTAATTGTGTGCGCGGTGGTGACGCTGACGCATTACCTGAAGCGCGGTTGGCTCTATATTTTCGGCGGTGCTTTAATTGCTCTCGGCGGCTTTATGCTGCTGCTTGAATTCCTGCTTGATATAACCTTTAACATTGATTATATCGGCTGGTCGATTTATCCGCTTATCGTACTCGCTCTGCTCGGCGGCGGTCTGATTTATCTTGCAATCGACAGCTCTGCGCGCGAGTATATGGAACAAAAATTGTTCTTCTGATTAAAAAGTAAGAGCTTCCCAATCGCTTGGGAAGCTCTTTGTGTTTATTCTGTGGTTCCGTCGGAACCTGAATTGTCAACGATAGTAAATTCGGGGACTTCAACTACGGTGGTGCCAGTGTCAGATCTCTCATAAATTAAACTGATGTCATCGTACTGAACCATTTTAACTATTTTACCATTTTCGAAATACATAGCTGTACTAGATACGTCTGTATACGTATATGCCTTTTCTTCTTCATCATATATTAACATATCGTAGTTCTCTGCTGCTGTAGTTTCATCTAATTCGGGGAAAGTAATAAAAGATCTTATCATATCATCGACAGATGGTTCACCTACATATCTGTTATCAATCTTATATACAACATACTCAACACCTTCTTGCATAACATAATAACGCTCGACACTCTGCAATAATTCTCCAGCCGAATTTCTCTCTTCCGCATAACAATAAGAAGCAGTTGCGGTTCTTTTGATATTGTAAATATAACTTAAACCACTTGAATACGTAAAAGTCATTTTAGCAGTATAATTATTTCCCATTGTAAAAATCTCTACGAACTCTTCTTTGGTAACGGTGGTTCTTACTTCTTTGTTGTCGGGTTGGTCATTGTTTTCTTCCTCATTACCGTTTTGGCCGTTGTTTTCTTCTTCGACCAAAACCTTGTACTCGGTCTTTACACCGTTGACAACGAGGTAGCCGTCCTCGACGGTAATTACGTCCTCGGTATTGTCGGGCAAATACTGATTAAGCATATCGCACGACGACATTACAGCGCTTACTGCGATTATCATAGATAACGCAAGTAAAAGTGATAGGATTCTTTTCATAAACATACTCCTTAAAAAATAAATTTGTTACAAATTGTAACATTTACATTGTAACATTTTGTTACAATAATGTCAAGAGGTTTTTGTAAAAAAAGGAGTTTTGTATGAAAGACAATACCGGGCTAATAGGGCTCAGGCTAATAAGAAAGCAAAAAAAGCTGAATCAGCTGAAGGTGGCGATGGACTTGAATATCAGCCGTGAGGCTCTCTCTCACTACGAAAACGGCAAGAGAAGCCCCGATATACAAATGCTCCGAACACTATCAAACTACTTCAATACCTCTATCGACTTTTTAATCAACGGAAAAGAATTTGAAAAACATAAATAAAATGCAATATGCGCAAAAAGCTCCCGAGATTTCACTCGGGAGCTTTCATTATTTTAATGATATTAAACTGCCTCGGGGTGCTTTGCCTTAATGACCGAGAGGGCTGCCTCGTCGGCACAGACGATTACCTCACCCTTAAAGAACTGCAAAATTGATGCGGGAACCTCGGGGGTTACGGGACCGAAGAAGGATTTCTCAAGGATTTCTGCCTTACCCGTGCCGAATGCAACGAGGAGTACCTTTTTCGCGTTCATAATCTGACCGATGCCCATCGAGATAGCCTTGGTGGGAACTAAGTCGCGAGAGGCGAAGAAGCGAGAATTGGCGTCAATGGTGGAGTCGGTAAGGTTGACAAGACTAGTGGTCTTAGGAAAATGGCTGTCAGGCTCGTTGAAGCCGATGTGACCGTTGTTGCCGATGCCGAGAAGCTGAATGTCAACACCGCCCATAGACTCGATAACCGCGTCGTATCTCTTGCACTCTGCCTCGGGGTCTGCCGCAAGGCCTGAGGGGAGATTGGTGTTCGCCTTGTCGATGTCAACGCGGCTGAAGAGGTTGTCGTTCATAAAGTAAGCGTAGCTCTGGTCGTGCTCGGGGGAAAGTCCCACGTACTCGTCGAGGTTGACGCTCTTAACCTGCTTAAAGGAAATCTCGCCTGCCTCGAACATTCTGATAAGCTCCTTATACATATTGATGGGTGAGGAGCCTGTTGCAAGACCGAGAACTGCGTCGGGCTTTGCCTTGATTACGTCTGCCATTACGTTAGCGGCAGAGATGCTTGCTTCCTTATCGTTTTTTCCACAAATAAACTTAATCATTTTCGATTTCTCCTTGAGAATGGTTGTGTTCTAATATATGTGCTTCGGCTTTAGAACGTGAGATACAGCTCGGCAAAAATCTTCCAAGCGATTTCCAAAACGTCAAAGTACAATACTTTGTAATTATTATAGAACAAATAGCAGCAATTTGTCAAGTAGTAATTAAAAAGAATCATTAGAGTTGAATCTATTGACAATTCCAAGGTAAAATATTATAATATTATGTAGATAAATATTTGCGTTAGAAATACAAGTCGACTATAAAATCAGGAGATAAAAATGAAGATTATACATACGTCAGATATACATATAGACTCACCGCTTACCACGAGGCTGCCCTCGGACAAGGTGCGCGAGAGAAGACGCGAGCTTCTCGCAAATTTCGGAAGGCTCGTTGAGGAGGCAAAGCTGATTTGCGCCGATGCTATCATAATCGCAGGCGACCTTTTTGACAACGAGAGAATAACAAAAAAGGCGCTCGACACAGCGCTCGACGTAATTGAGAGAGCCGAGAACATAACCTTCTTTTACCTGACGGGGAACCACGAGGGCGACGCCCTGTTTGCCTCGGGCAGAGAGATGCCGAGAAATCTCGTCACCTTCGGCAAGGAGTGGAGCTACTTCACCGCAGGCGGCGTTACCATCGCTGGCATAAGCGAGATAACCGAGGGAATGTTCGATAGCCTTGATATGCCCGAGGATACGAAGAATATAGTCGTTCTGCACGGTGAGCTTCGCGACAGGACCGCAGCCCCCGAGGCTATTGGTCTGAAGGACGCAGCGGGCAAAGGAATCGACTATATGGCGCTCGGTCATTATCATAGCTATTCGCGCGCGGAGATAGACGAGCGCGGTTACGCCGTGTATTCCGGCACCCCCGAGGGACGCGGCTTCGATGAGGTTGGTGACAAGGGCTACGTTATCATTGACACCGACACAAAGAGAGTTGAGTCCGGATTCAGAAGGTTCGCAAAGCGCAGGCTGCATATCGTGAGCGTTGACATTACGGGCATATTCCGCACGTCGGATATTAACGACAGAGTCGGTATTGCGGTAAAGAATATTCCCTCGACAGATATGGTGAGAGTCGAGCTGACAGGCGGATATTCGCCTGAGCTGTGGAAGGATACGGACAAGCTCTGCCATGATTTTTCCGACAAATTCTACTATTTTGAGGTAAAAGACCTCTCAAAAATCGCCATAAATCCCGAAGACTACAAATACGACAAATCACTCAAGGGCGAGTTCATTCGCACGGTTGGACTCGACGATTCGCTCGACGATGCGACCAAAGCAAGAGTTATTGCCTGCGGAATTAACGCGCTTATGGGAGAGGAGTTGTTCGACTGATTATGAGAATTATAGAATGCTATGTTGAGAGCTTTGGCAAGCTCTCGAAAAGAAAATTTGAGTTTTCCTCGGGCTTTAACTGCATCAACGAGGAGAACGGAAGCGGCAAAACTACGCTCGCAACCTTTATCAAGGTTATGCTCTACGGTATGAGCGATACAAAAAAGACCAGTCTTGAGGAAAATGACAGGAAGCATTACCTTCCCTGGCAGGGTGGCAACGCAAGTGGTACGCTAACCTTTGCCGCCCGGGGCAAGACCTACCGCATTGAGAGGAGCTTCGCGCCCAAGGCGGCAGACGATACCTTTGCTCTCTATGACCTTGCGCTCGGCAAGCCGTCAGGCGACTACTCGTCGGCTCTTGGCGAGGAGCTGTTCGGCATTGACGCTGACGGATTTGAGCGCACGGTGTTTCTCTCGGAAAGAGCGCTTGCTCCAAAAAGTGACAATAAGTCTATTTCCGCAAAGCTGTCCGACCTCGTCGGCTGTGACGGCGATATAGGCGACATGGACGATGCTCTCAAAACACTTGAGTCGCAAAGGAAGTTCTACTACAAAAAGGGCGGCTCAGGAGAGATAGCAGACACGAAGGCGAAGATTACCGAAATCAAATCAAGGCTTGAAACACTCGACGAGATTGAAAAGGCACTTAATGAGGCAGAAAAAAAATTATTGCTCAAAAAAAGCGAGGCAGATATAGTAAGAGAGAGAACTCGCGGACTCGTTAAGGAGCATGAAGCGGCGGCAAAGCGCGTGGCGCACGCAGACTTTGAGAAGCACTGCAAGGATATGAAATCGACTCTTGATGCAAGCATGAAGCGCCGTGATGAGCTACTGGAATTCTTTGGCGGAACACCGCCCAAATTTGACGAGATAGACGAGGCAAGTTACAAGAATATTCAGGCAAAAAAACTCGCACAAAGCAGTATGAGCCCGCAAAGCGAGGAGCTTCGCGAGCTTTCCTCTTACTTCGAGGGCAAGGCAACTCCCGAAGAAATTAGCGAAGCAAAAAATGCGCTCGAGCGACTCAAGGCGCACGGCAGACTTCAGGAAACGGCAGATTATAAGAATATTAGGTCTAAATTCAAGTACAGAATTCCCGAGGAAAGCGAAATTGACGCGCTTCTTGCCGAGCAGGAGAAAAAGAGCTCGCCGGTCGCATTCTGTGCGCTCGGCGGCATAATTGCATCACTGGCGATTATACTCGGAATATTCGTGCACAAAGCTCTCTTCCTTCTTATCGTGGCAGCGGCGGCAATCATATGCATGGGCGTTGTAATGTCAAGTGCGACATCGAGAATGAAGAAAGAGAAAATCTCGGCATTCTTCGCGTCGCTCTCTGACGAGTATACGTCTGATGCAGGATCAAAAGATGCACTACTTAAAATCCGCGGATTGATAGGCGATGCCAAGACCATGATGGCAAAGGAAATCATTGCGAGTGAGGCGGTGCGCGTACTGACTGCGTTCGAAGAAAAATTCTCCGCACCTAACGGAGTGTTGGATATTCTCGCAAAGCACGAAAGATATACAGAGCTGCTCCTTGCCGAGAAGTATCGAAGCGGAAGCAATAGCGCGAATCTCAGCCTGGCAGAGCAACTTCGAAGTGAGGCAGCGGCATTCGTCGCAAGGTTCAAGACAGTAAGCGATGACCCGTATGCCGAGCTTCGACGCGCGCTGACGGAATATAATATGCTCTCATCGCAAATACTCTCAAAGCGTAGCGAGTTAGAGCACTTCTCTACCATGCATTCGCTCGGTGAGGATGCCGAGAGCAAGGCTACCCTGTCGCTAGATGAGGTAAATACAAAGCGTCAGATGCTCGAAGAAAAGGCTGCGGAGCTTGCGCGCGAGATTGCGCTTCTCGAAAGAGCCTGCAAGGGCTATGAGAGCGAGTTGGAAATGCGCGACGAGCTGACTATGAAGCGCGCGGAGCTTGAGGAAGCGCTCGGAAAATATGAGGAAAATTACAGTACTATCCTCCTGACGAAGAAATATCTTATGCTGGCAAGAGATAATATGACCTCGAAATATCTGGGCAAGACGAAATCGAGCTTTGAGGAATACACAAATCGTATCAGCGGTATTGCGGACGAGGAGTTCCTGATGGACACCGACTTTGGTGTAACAAAAATGGATAGCGGTGCGACAAGACCGATCGAGGCTTACAGCCGCGGCACTCGCGACCTCTACAACATTGCGGCAAGGCTCGCACTTGTTGACTCGCTCTACGAGGACGAGAAACCCTTTATCCTGCTCGACGACCCGTTCTGCTCCTTCGACGACAGAAAAACCGCAGTAGCTCTCGAACTACTGAAAAAGTCAGCAAGTGAAAGACAGATAATCTACTTTACCTGCTCGAAATCACGCCAGGCTTGACAAATCCAAAAAAATTTAGTATAATACATTCTTGACCGAGTGGGGCTGTCGCGCTGTATGTTGCCGAAAGGTATTACGGCGAGGAAAGTCCG
>CAYXAC010000043.1:0-8126 GCA_964463025.1 uncultured Ruminococcus sp. | reverse complement strand
GGAAGCGAAGGAATCCACGCTCACGAAGGAAGAGTGCTCTCATCAATCGAACGTTGATTTCGCTGAATACCAGCTTCCACCATGTACCGACGCCGTCTACCGTCGTCATGGTTCTTGCCCTCAGGGATCTCGAGAATCTCTCCTCGATCAGCTTTGCCTCAAGGTCAAGCGGTGTCTCGGTCGTACTACCCGACCTGAGATCCTTGATATCGTCCTCGTTATTATCGGCGAAGATTGCATCAACACTGGAGGAATGAATTCCGGAATAGGGATTATTTCTGTCCGCTGCACCGAGCATAGGACCGTTAACGCCTGCAAGTCCCGCATCGAGAACTATCGAATCGTCAGTACCCTGAAGCATCATCGGAGTTCCCGTGAAGGGAATTGCCGCCTCACCGGACTTGCCGAAGCCTATGAGAGGCACGCCGCCGGGAGTTATACCGAGCATCGTCATTCCGTCGAAGTCAGCCTTGAGGAACGGCACGCCCATATCGGTTGCATATCCCATTGCACCGACTGACATTATGGGGGACTTGCCGCCGGGTACGCCGTTAGCGCCCGAGGTTCCCGTGTAAAGACCGTATCCGTGCCACTTGTCACCGATCGTTCTCTTTGCATCGTCAATCGTTTCAATGATTTCCCTACAGCAGATTATCTGCGGGAATTTGATTAAATTACCATACCTGATTATCTCGTCAATAACCGCAGTGGAAACCACCGAGATCGGAACATCGAGCAGTTTCGAAAGCTCTTCTGCCGTCTTGTTGTGTGCGGTGATTGCCTTGAGGAACTTGCGCTTATATCTGACGAGAACGTTAGGTAAGAAGGTTACTCTACCGTAATTGCGGTACTTGACAAGCACCTTATTCATACCGGTCAGACGCTCTCTTTCAAGAACGAGCTGCTCAAGCAGGAGTCTTGTCTTGTTGCGGCCGGTGCAATCATTCATCCAGCGCAGCTTGAGTCGGTATATCTTACGGTTGAATTTGGAATTAATTTTGTAAAGCTTTTTCTGATAAGACTGAGTATGGCGATCGGAATCGTGAATTACCGTTTCGAGTGCCAGAAGCTTTTCTCTGTACTTTCTGTTAAGCTTGTTCAGCTTTGCCTCGAAGCGCTTACGCTTATCCTCGTTCTTTCTCTGCCTTTTTTCTACATTACCCTTGGCGATTACCGTACTCTCGTCAATGAACCAGACCTCCGCGTTGGCAACCATTCTGCGGCCCCATGCAATCAAGGGCTGGAACCATACGAACAGCTGGCCAAAGAAGGTAGTGGGATGCCACCAGGAAACCACGGGATCCTCGTTTACGGTTACCTCGAATACGTGGGGAGCGTTGATAAGAGAAAACTCCACCGCACGGTTCTCCGTCAAGCGGTAATGCTTCATCAGAAGCGGTGTATAGCCCGTGCGCTCCTTGCGGTTGCGCTGATAGGGCTTTTCGTAGGACATTTCCTTCAAGGGATCCTTTGGGAATACCTCTATGTAATTGTCCTTATAAGTAATGGCAGGAACCTTGATCTTGGAAGCCGAATCCATAAGATCCTTCGGCGTCGCAGTCGATATACGTGAGAACTGCTCGCCAACAATCGACATATAGTCAATCGCTCTGCCGTTGTAAAGCTCAATTTCCTTGTAGAGCGCACGGCTGTGGGATCTTGCCTGATCGGGTCGCTGCATTCGCATTGCCGTTTCAATAGCAAGGCGTCTTACCTCGACAAGATTCGAAATAACTCTAAGGTTCTCGACCAAAGCAATTACGACTCCGTCGTCATCAAAGGCTCTTGAAATCGCCTTGTTGGTTCCCTTGAGAGCTTTTTTGAAATACTTAATTGCACGTTCGCACTTCTTTAAGAAGTCGTCGAGGTCGTCGATCGTTCTGACGATGCCTGCGCCATCGCGCAATGCGCCGATCATAACGTTCGCTATCGCAGATGCTCTGTCGGTCATCGGCGACTCGTCACCAAGGCTGGTGGAATCATTAAAGCTTCCCGACTTCTCAAGCACCTCACGCGATTTCTCGTCGTAGCCCGCCTCGTTGGGTGCAATATCCAAGCGAGGTGCAGTGCTGATTATTCTTGAGGTAGCACCAACGGTTTCTATAAGCTCGCGCTTATAAGCAACCACAGGGAAGTTGATCTCCTTCGTGCCCGCACATATATGCTCAACGAGCGAGATAGGCAGGGTGTAGAAGGACATTCCCGTTACCTTGGCACAGCTCTCTGCACACTTGTTGTATGCGAGCATAGCCTTTACGAAGAAGTCTGCCGCGGTCTTTCTCTGGGTGTACTTACCTGCACGGTGTACCTCACGGAGATAGTCGTAGGCAAGCTTGAGCTTCTCCTTTTCTACGGCAAGCCTTGTGATAAACAAACGCTGGCGCGTTCTCGCAAAGGCGTTTCTCGTCTTGGCTGTTTTAATGCCCGAAAGCTTTTTGCCGTATTTGATGCTAATGCTTATTACTTTATTCTTATATTTGGGATCGGAACGCTCCTCGATCGGAGTTTTTGCATCCAGACTGCGAAGGTCGTTCTCATATCTCTTTTTGAAGGATTTGGTTTCACGTATCAACCTACCAAGCTTCTCCGACTCACCGTTAAGCTGGTCGATCGCGCTCTTGATTCTGCGGCTGTACGCTCTGCAAGCCCACTTGCTCTTGGGCAGCTCAATATCACCAAGCAGCTCCTGCCCGGTTTTTGGCGGTGCGATCGGTATCAGAGTCGCCATATCGTCGGTGGGAAGCTTGCCGTCCTTGTCGGGATAAACCTCAACGTAGCTTTCTCTGTAAGTAAAGCTCGGTATCACCGCAAGCGACTTACCCGACGCAATACTGTCGGGCAGCAGCGTCGAAAGTCTGGTGAGCTGTTCATTGGTTATGGTAGAGTAGGCTATAACGTGCTCGTTGTACCTATCTACCTCGCCGTGAAGCGCTATGCGCGCGTTTCTTATATATTTGTAAGCTTTTAATCTTGCGAAGTTTTCAAGATTGTCGCATCTGACCTCAAGGATCTTTGTGCTGATCTTGAGTATTCCTGCGAGTATCGCAGGTTCTTCGGCATCGTTTCGATTATTCTCAAGCGACTTTACCGCCTCGGCACGAGCACGCTCAAAGCTCTTGATTGCATTCTCGGAATGCTTTATGTAAAGTTTGAATGCCGACTCGCTTCCGTCAAGGCGCTTACCCTCGGTCTTGATAACCGAAATTATCTCGTCCTGAAGCAAAACGTCGTCTGCAGAGGAAGGCTTTTCTGCATCGGGATCAATTCCCTTTGCTCTCTGCTTCTCCTTGCGGTGCTTTTCAACCAATTGCTTGTATTTATCATTAAATGCCTTGATATTCTCCTCGGTAACCTCGGGAATATCACGCTGTTCGCCGTTATCCGCACTATCCTCTTCGGACGCTTCGACATCTTCCTTTTTCGGAGCTCCGTGATTTATAACCAGATTGCCATTCTCGTCAAAGGTCATCTCGAAGGAATCGTCATCATCCTTTACTTCATTGACCTCATAATCAACGGTAATGACGTCGCTCTCCGGAGCAGGCTCCTCCTGCTCTGCAGGATCGCCCTCCTCACCCTCCTCACCGTCCTCAATGTCGGCTTCAAGCTCGGTCGCAGGCTCTTCGACAGCCTCCTCGGAAAATTCTTCTACAACCTCTTCAGCAGGCTCCTCGTTAGGTTCTTCAAGCTCCTCTGCAGGCTCTTGCTCCGAGGATTCCGGCTCGAGAACTTTGTTTCCGTCCTCGTAGTTCGCCTCGCGCTTGGTAACGCTGTTAACCAGAGCATCTGCACGCTCGCCACGCTCACGCGCCTCCTGTCGCTCCATCTCAACGAAGGATGCAACAGTCTGGTCCTTCGCTTCCTTTGCTTCCTTAAGTGCCGCCTCGCGAGCCTCAGCATCGCGCTGCTTTGCAGCGGACATTGCCGCTTCTCTTTCTTTAAGAAGCTTCTTGCGATAATTCTGAGCGTAGTCAAACGCGGCTAATTTCTCGTCAGCGACCTTCTGAGCCGCCTTCTCGTTTTCTGCCTTGCGCTTCTCAGCCTCAGCAATTCTCGCTGCCGTCTCCTTCTCCGCTTTGATGCGGCGCTTGACAAGCTCGCTGTTGCGCGCTCTGTGGTCGGCGTGCGCCTTGGTAATACTACCAGCGGCAGCCTTAAGCTTCTCGTCCATCGAGAGATTGTTATTCTCGGGGGTATTCTGTGCGTTATTCAATTTTTCATCCGTAGATGCAGAATTCGGCGTCTTTTTCTTTTTATCTGCCATTGTTTACCCCCTTTTGTCAGTTTTATTATAGTAACTTATATCATTATAGTAACTTAACAAAAAATTAAGTATATCTCTACGTAATATTATACCAACGAAGCAGCCTCTGTCGTCAACAACGGGAACAAAGTTGTGCTCTTTGACTCTATCTATCAGCTCGGTCATTGATGCGTTGTGATAAACCGGCGGAGCATAACCCGCATCAATTATATCAGTTACCGCGTCCGCCTCAGCCATATGAGTGTCAAAGCTGTCGCTGCCAAGAATATACGACAAAATATCATCATTGCGAAGCGTTCCTACGTATTTGCCCTCGGAGTCGATAACCGGTATCGCAACGTAGCGGTGATACCTCATCTTCTCTATTGCCTGACGGACGGTGCTGTCCGAGGTAATGTACTCAACCAGGCTTTTAGGAACTATAAAGCGCATTATATTCATTCGTCACCCCCCGTTCTCGTGCGCGAGTGCCGCGCCTATTACGGTAGCAAACCTTGAATACTCGGGAATTACGAAATTAACTCCGTATATATCTTTCATGCTATTTATCTCTGCAAACTTGCGCTTGCAAAACTCAAACTCTGTGACATTGCCCGTCAGCACTATATCGGTCACACCGACCGAGCGCGCCGCGAACATCGAGACCATAGCGACTACCTCAAAGACCATGTTCATAACGCCAAGCGTAATATCCTCTTTGGTAGCTATATCCGACACGGCGGCAAAGTTCGATGCCGTCATATCAGCCGCAAGAGAGGTCATAGAATCGGGCGCGGTCATATCCTTAATACGCAGGTCAATATTATCAAGCAACCCTCTCTCGGCATACTTCTCGATATGCTCAGTGCTTTCGGCTCCGACGAGTAGCTTCGAAAGTCCCATAAGAGTTCCTCCGCCCACTCCCGTACCGCCAAGATATTTATTATACCCATTCGAGCGTGCGTGAGTTATTGCGGTTCCCGTACCCATGCTGACGACGAGAGCGTCGTCAAGACCCGAGAGAAAAAGTCCCCCTCTACCGATGCTGTCAAATTCCTCGACGCGTCGGCAGTCAAGACCGTAAAGGCTGTTCTTTACATAAGACGAGCCAACACCCGTCATCATTATTTTAGAAATTTCGCTTATATTTATATGATTTCCGTCGGTGAACCTACCAAAAGCACCGTAAGCAGAGGTCAACGGGTCGTTCGCAGTCACAAGCTGAGGCTCAATAAGCTCTCTGCCCGCTTCGCCGTATCGGAATCCCACTATCTTAGTAGTGCTGCCACCAACGTCAATCCCTATAATTATACTCATTATTCCTCGTCCTTTCCGCCGCGCGCTTCATAATTGAAACCAACGGAAGCGGGGCAAAAGCCGCCGTTTCCCTTGCTCGAGGCGAGTTCAAATGTTAATTTACGCACCCATTATAACATACTTTTTTATAAGTTGCAAGTAATAATCGCTATTTTTTATGAACAAATTGTAAATTTTGAATTTTTAATAATATTTCATAGATTTTTTTGCGTTTTTTAGAGTATTTTAAGGAAAAAACGGAATTTTCTTGAATTTTGAGAGAATCGGTGATATAATGAATTCATATAATAAATTGGAGGTAAATTATGAAGGTACTTATAATAAATGGAAGTCCGCACAAGGAAGGAACAACCTTTGCGGCACTCTCGGAGGCAAAGGCTACGCTCGAAAAAGATGGGGTTGAATGCGAAATAGTTCATGTTGGGCATCTCGCCGTGCGCGGCTGCGTTGCCTGCCTCGGCTGTCGCAAGACGGGCAAATGCACAATTGACGATTCGGTGAACGAGGTGGCAGAGAAATTCCGCGAGGCAGACGGCATTATCGTCGGCTCGCCCGTCTACTACGCAGCGCCTAACGGCACTCTGCTCTCATTCCTCGACCGACTCTTTTACAGCACCGGCTTTGACAAGAGAAAGAAGGTTGGCGCGGCTGTGGTCTGTGCAAGACGCGGCGGCTGTACTGCGGCGTTCGACGTGCTGAACAAGTATTTCACCATCTCGGGAATGCCTGTTGCGACCAGCTCGTATTGGAACCAGGTACACGGTGCAAGCGGTGACGATGCGCGTCTTGACGAGGAAGGTATGATGTGTATGAGGAATCTCGCGAGAAATATGGCGTTTCTTATGAAGAGTGTAGCACTCGGCGAGGAGAAATACGGCATGCCCGAAAAGGAAAGCGGCATTAGAACAAACTTTATTAGAAAATAATGTAAGAAAAGCGCTGCGACTTCTTGCTCGCAGCGCTTTTTCAATCTATTGACATATTGGGCAGAAGATGATATAATAACTCATATATCTCAAAAAGGAGAAAAGAAATGGCTAAAACAGCAAAAATCACTCTCATCGCTGCGATAGCCGTCATTATTGCCCTGCTCGTTGTTGCAGGCGTGACCGGCGGTGCTCTCGGCACTGTTCCCTGCCCCGACTGTGAGGGTGCTGCGGACTGCGAGACCTGTAGCGGCGCAGGCGATGTTATTGGTAGCTTCTGGGCACTTGTTCCGCCCATCATTGCTATTGGACTTGCTCTTATCACCAAGGAGGTTTACAGCTCGCTCTTCATCGGTATTATCTCGGGCGCGCTTCTGGCTGCGAACTTCTCGCCTGCGGCCTCGCTTGACGTTGCAATCAACTCGGGACTTATTACAGCGGTTTCCGACACGGCAGGAATATTCATCTTCCTCGTTGAGCTTGGCATTATCGTTGCTCTTATCAACAAGGCAGGCGGCTCGCGCGCATTCGGCGAATGGGCGCAGACGCACATCAAAACAAGAGTCGGCGCAATGCTTGCGACCTTTGCGCTCGGCGTGCTTATCTTCATTGACGATTACTTCAACTGCCTTACGGTTGGCTCGGTAATGCGTCCCGTGACGGACAAGCACAGAATTTCGCGTGCGAAGCTCTCCTACCTCATCGACGCTACTGCGGCTCCCGTTTGTATGATAGCTCCCATTTCGAGCTGGGCGGCGGCGGTTGCACAGTATGCCGAGGACGGCCAGGGGCTTAAGCTATTCATTATGGCTATTCCCTATAACTTCTACTCGCTTCTCACGCTCGTATTTATCGTTGCTCTTGCATTTATGAAGTTCGATTACGGCAAGATGCGTACCCACGAGTATAACGCTATTGTGAACGGCGACCTCTACACCGAGGGCGATAAGGCAGAGGCAGAGGAAGTCGAGCCAAGCGCGAGCGGCAGAGTTATCGACCTCGTTCTTCCTATTGTCTTCCTTATTATAGTGAGCGTTATCGCGCTCGTTTACGTCGGCGGCTTCTTCGGTGTTGACGCTTGGGGCGGCACAGATCTTAAGGGCGATTTCATTGGTGCATTCGCTAACACCGACGCTACCATCGGTCTTCCCTGGGGCGGTCTGTTCTCTCTTATCGTTATTATCATTTATATGATCGCAAGAAAGCTCGTAAGCTTCAAGGAAGCTATGGACTGTGTTCCCAAGGGCTTTATCGCGATGGTTCCCGCTATACTTATTCTCACCTTTGCAACAGGTCTTAAGAACATCACCACAATACTCGGCGCGAAGTACTTCGTAGGCGAGCTTATGAGTGGCGCGGCGGCAGGTCTTGCTAACTTCCTGCCCGCTATCATATTCCTCGTAGCCTGCGTGCTTTCGTTTGCTACAGGTACCTCGTGGGGCACGTTCGGTATTCTTATTCCTATCGTTACCGCTATCTTCCCCACAGGCAGCGAGATACTCATTATCGGTATGTCAGCTTGCCTTGCAGGCGCAGTTTGCGGCGACCACTGCTCCCCCATCTCCGACACCACCATTATGTCGAGCGCGGGCGGCCAGTGTAACCACTTAAACCACGTATCCACCCAGCTGCCCTACGCT
>CAYXAC010000042.1:0-8142 GCA_964463025.1 uncultured Ruminococcus sp. | reverse complement strand
GGCAAAGAGGAGTTCCTTATCAAGCTCGGTGTCAGCTCTGCTGATGGCAGAGTGCACGATAAAAAGCAGGGTAAATTCAGACAGATAAACAGATTCCTCGAGCATATTGAGGACGTATACGACAGGCTTCCCGACTCCAAGGAGCTTTGCATCTACGACCTCTGTTGCGGTAAGAGTTATCTGAGCTTCGCGGTTTATTTTTACCTCACCGAAATCAAGGGACGCAGAGTTTATATGCGCTGCGTAGATTGGAAGCGAGATGTAATCCTTTGGTGTGAGGCACTCGCTCGCGAGATTGGATATTTGGGGATGCACTTCGAGGTTGGTGATATTTCAAAAATTGAAGTAAACGACGCGCCCGATATGGTCATCTCACTACACGCCTGCGATATTGCAACCGACATCGTGCTTGACACGGCAATAAAACTTGGAGCGAAGGTTATACTTTCCACTCCCTGCTGTCACAGATACCTGACGGACAAGATTGCGGCAAGTGAGCTTTCGTTCGTCACGAGATACCCGCATCTTGCAAACAAACTTGCAGAGGCTATGACCGATTCTATCAGACTTGCAAGGCTTCGCGCAGGCGGTTACAGCGTCGCGGCACTTGAGCTGACAGACCCCGAAAATACGCCGAAGAATACCCTTTTGCGTGCGGTAAAAAATGATAAGATAAGCAACTCGCAGGACGCGAAGCGCGAGTATGAGGAAATACTGCGTTTCGTGCTTGGCGACGGGTCGGAAAAATATCTTTCGGAGATTAAAAATGATTAAATACACAAATTCGGCAGAGGAAACAGAGGCTGTCGGTGCGCTTCTTGGCGAGATGATTGAAAACGCGGGAAGAAAGCGCGCTTTTATCGCTATGCGTGGCGAGATGGGCGTTGGAAAGACTGCGTTTACAAGAGGTTTTGCATCACATTTCGGTATCTCGGGCGTGAAAAGTCCGACCTATACTATCGTAAACGAGCATCGCGGCAGAGTCAACCTCTATCACTTCGATATGTACCGTATTGCAGACGGTGATGACCTCTATTCTACCGGTTATGATGAATACGTTGAGTCCGACGGCTACTGCGTGGCGGAATGGTCGGAGAATATTGAGGACTATATTCCCGATGACGCGATTTACGTCACGATATCACGATACGGCGACGACGCTGAAGGAAGGAAAATTGAGATAGAATATGAAGATACTTGCATTTGACGGCACGGCAAAGGCGGCAAGCGTTGCGGTGCTTGACGGCGAGCGAGTGCTCGGTCACTACACAATCGATAACGGACTTACGCAAAGCGAGCTGCTTTTGCCAATGGCGGAAAGTCTGCTTCAATCACTCAAGATGTCCTTTAGCGATATTGAGCTATACGCTACATCTGTCGGTCCCGGATCGTTTACGGGCGTGAGAATAGGCGTTTCGCTCATAAAGGGACTTGCGTTTGGCAGAGATATTCCCTGCATCGAGGTTTCCACCCTTGAGGCTCTGGCAGAAAACCTGTCCGGACTTCGCGGAATGATAGTACCTTGTATGGACGCAAGACGCGCGCAGGTTTATTCGGCAATCTTCCACTGTGATGGCGAGGGTCTTGCAAGACTGACCGAGGACAGAGCTATTGCTCTTGCTGACCTCGCAGATGAACTCAAAGAATACGGCGAGGATATATATATCGTCGGCGATGGATACAAGGTCGCAAAGACGGCTATGGACAAAGCAGGCGTTGTTACGATGAACACGCCCGAGCTTCTTGTTCTCGAAAGTGCTGTGTCGGTCGGCAGGGTTGCCTTGAAAAAATATGAGAAGGGCGAATTCGTATCCGACTCTGCTCTCTCGCCAGTATATCTAAGAATGCCTCAGGCAGAGCGCGAAAGGCTCGAGCGTGAGGCGGCAAAAAAATGATTTTTCTTACCGAGGAGGCTGATATGAAAAGAAAACTTTACATCGGCGCAGACAGCGCAGGATTTTTGCTCAAACAAGAAGTAATAGCGCATCTTGAAAACAACGGTTACGAGTGTGTTGACCTCGGCTGTGAATCAACCGAATCCTGCCATTACCCTATCTTCGCGAGCAGGGTTTGTGAGGCTGTACAGGCTGCCCCTCCTGGCTCGTTCGGTATTCTTATCTGCGGTACGGGCATCGGTATGTCTATGTGTGCGAACAAGCACAAGGGCATTAGGGCTGCTGTCTGCTCGGATACCTATTCGGCAAAAATGACTAGATGCCACAACGATGCAAACGTCTTATGTATCGGTGCGCGAGTTATCGGCTCTTGCCTTGCGCTCGATATCGTTGACGCATTTCTGTGTGCAGAATACGAGGGTGGCAGACATGCCGTTCGCGTTGGTATGATGGCCGATATTGAAAATAAGTGAAGCTAAATTTCTGAAAACCTCTCTATGCCATCGCCCTCCGAAAGTCGATCGGCATGCTCTGAAATATAAAGTGAAAAATCGGCGGTGAGTCCCTTGGCGAATTCCAGAATGCACGGAAATTCGACGGTCTCACCGCCTTTTCCGTATTCCTCTACCGAAAGGAAATATCTGCCTCCGTCAAGATAGACGTCGCTTGCGGGAACACACTCCTTTGAGATTCTCTTTATTGTGCGGCAAAGCGTGCGCAGGTCGTCGAGCGAATCAAAGGCGTAGAAGCCTCTGCGTCTTGATAAGACCTCGATTTTATTCGACCTTGACACAAGTCGCGCAGAGGATTCGGGGAGAATGCCGAGCTTGGTGACAAATATTTCACAGCCACCCGACTTGACGGGATAAAACTGTATCAATACCTTGTCACCTGCAGGGTCGAAGCCGACCTCGCTTTTCGCTTTGTCAAGCACACGCCAGAAGGCTCTGCGAAGCCCCTGCCCTCCCTGCTCAGAACCTGTCGAGTCGAGTTTATATTCCTTCATTTCCTCCTCGCTTGCTACTATCTTGAGCTTGGATTCGCCAATTAACAAAAATTCCACCTTATACCTCACCTTCTTTTATTCCATTATACTGTATTTCTTTTTCTGTTGCTACCGAGAAAATGCGGTTTTTATGGGTGAAAATGGTGTTTTTTCTTTGTTTTGTTATAATATTTGGCTGTGCTTGCTTAATTTTACAAAAAAGTATTTTTTTAAAATTTATTGTTTTTTGTACTAATTTGTGTTATAATACTTTTTGGTGAGTTCGAGACCTTCCTCACCAAGCCGTAAGGCAAAAAAACAAAACTAAAGGAAATCCGTATGAAAAACAAAAGAAAAGAATTCACACTCTACACCACCAGAGGCGCGCTTATCGCGGCGATGTACGTAACACTCACACTTCTATCGTCAGTCCTGGGACTCTCAAGCGGAGTTATACAGTTCCGCTTTTCAGAAGCGCTATGCATTCTGCCGATTTTTATGCCCGAGGCAGTACCTGGACTCTTTGTCGGTTGTCTTATCTCAAATCTGATTGCGGGCGGAGTCGTATGGGACGTCATCTTTGGAAGTCTGGCTACGCTTATCGGTGCTATCGGCACGAGAATGCTGTTTAGGTTGCCTGAAAAATGGAAGTGGGCGGCTACGCTGCCGACAGTGCTATCGAATATGATAATAGTGCCGCTGGTGCTTATTTACGCCTACGGTGCGCCCGATTCCTATTTCTTCCTGATGCTCACGGTTGGTATAGGAGAAATCGTGTGCGCAGGCTTTGGCGGTGCCGGACTTTACTACCTACTTAAAAGAACGGCTACAAGATACTTTAAGTAGCCGCAAGGGAATCGAACTCATAAGCCGTACAGTGATAAATTTTCGCATCTTTTTTAGGCTTTCGCCTTGTAAAGTCCGCACTTGACTGCGGCAAAATCCAAAAAATCTATCAAAAATTTATTCGCCGTATGGTGCGAAGCAGTTTGGAGAGAATATTTTTTTCATAGACAAGTCAATTTTTTCGCGGAATATGTGGATATTTAAGAAAAAATCGACGAAGTATAGGATAAAATTTATCTTTCAAAACCTTGTTAGTTCGATTCTCTTACGGCTAATCTCACGGAGGATTAATATGTCCACAGAGAAATATATGCTGGAACTCTCGCGTCAGTACCCTACGAGAAAGGCTGTGGCAAGCGAGATAATAAGGCTTAACGCAATTCTCAATCTCCCGAAAGGCACCGAGCACTTCCTCAGCGATCTGCACGGCGAATGGGAGGCGTTCTCGCATATCAGACGAAATGCGTCGGGTGTTATAAGGCACAAGATAAGCATCCTTTTCGGTGATACTATGACCGAAAAGGAGCAGGTAGAGCTTGCCAGCCTCGTTTACTACCCAGACGAAAAGCTCGAGGAGGCGCGAGAGAATGAGGAAAATACGCCCGAATGGTACCGCGAGAATATCGTAAGACTGCTCGAGATATGCCGACTCGTAGGAAGCAAGTATACACGCGCGGTAGTAAGAGAGCATCTTCGTGAGAAGGCGGGCGAGTTCGCCTATATTATCGAGGAGCTTATCGCTGACGGTGACGACGGTAAAAAGGCAGTATACTGCGAAAGTATTATTAAAACCGCAATACGCATTGGCGCAGCTGATGACGTGATAATCTCGCTCGCCTCGGCTATCAAGAGTCTGGTTATAGACCATTTGCACATAGTCGGCGACATCTTTGACCGAGGTCCGCGTGCAGACCTGATACTCGACGAGCTTATGAGGGAACGCTCTATTGATATTCAATGGGGCAACCACGATGTACTTTGGATGGGTGCGGCGGCAGGCTCGCGACTCTGTATCGCAACGGTACTCAATAATTCTATTACCTATAAAAATCTCGACGTTATCGAGATTGGCTACGGCATTTCGCTACGTCCTCTCGCCCTCTTTGCCGAGGAGGTATACGGAGAGAGCGATATTTCCGCCTTTTTGCCTAAAGGTGAGTCGGGAGGCAACTTCTACGGCGGCGGTGACGATTCGCTCGTGGCAAGAATGCACAAGGCTATAAGTATTATCCAGTTTAAGCTCGAGGGACAGGCTATCAAGAGAAATCCGAGCTTTGATATGGAGTCAAGACTGCTGCTTGAAAGGGTCGATAAAAATAGCTGCACAGTTACTCTTGGCGGAAAGAAATATAAGCTCCGCGACTGCGACTTCCCCACCCTGCTTGACGACCCGTATGAGCTGACCGAGAGCGAGCGTGCGGTTATGGCTTATCTGAAGGTTGCCTTTATGCGCTCGGAGAAGCTCTCAAGGCAGGTGCGCTTCCTTTATGAAAAGGGCGGAATGTATACTGTCTATAACAACAACCTCCTGTATCACGGCTGTATACCTATGACCGATGACGGCGAATTTCTATCGCTCGCGGCGGCAGGCGGCAAAAGTGGCAGAGAGCTTATGGACTACTGCGAGGCAATGGCTCGCTCGGGCTACTTCGCCAAGGAAGGCAGTGCCGAAAGGCAGGCGGGAAAGGACTTCCTATGGTTTCTTTGGTGTGGCAAGGACTCGCCGCTTTGTGCAAGAAAGAAGATAGCAACCTTTGAGCGACTGCTGATAGATGACAAGGACTCCTGGGTTGAGCCGAAGAATGCATATTATCTCGCTTGGAACGATAAAAAAATTGCGCTCAAAATACTAGCGGAATTTTCTCTGCCACCTTACGGCTCGCATATAATCAACGGACATATTCCCGTGAATAAGGGCGAGAATCCGCTTAAAGCAAGCGGAAAAATCGTAGTTATCGACGGCGGATTCTGCAAAGCTTTTTACAGTGCGACAGGTATTGGCGGATATACTCTTATCTACAACGCCGACGAGTTGAAGCTGCTCGCACACGAGCCCTTCAAGGGTAAGGAGGATGCTATCAAGAACAACGCAGATATAATTTCCTCTACCGCAATATTCGAAAGCAAAACAGACAAGATGCGTGTAAGAGAAACCGATAAGGGTGACGAAATACGCGAAAAAATCGCAGACCTGATGCTTTTGATGCAGGAATATGAAAGTGGAAACGTAAAATAAAAAATTGCCACCAAGGCAGCAGAGGTGCTGTTTTGGCGGCTTTTTTGTAAATAAATATTGTCATTTTGCGTATTTTTTGAGTATCTTCTCGGCGATTATCAGTCCGTCGCGTGCCGAGGAAACTATGCCGCCTGAATAGCCTGCGCCCTCACCCGTTGGGTAAAGGCCGGATATTGTTACAGACTCAAATTTCTCGTTTCTCGTGATTCTCACGGGAGAGGTGGTGCGTGTTTCGGGACCAGTCATAGCTGCATCGGGATAGTAGAAGCCATGCATCCAATCGTCAAAATCGGGAATAGCCGCTCTTATTGAGTCGGTAATAAAGTCGGGAAGATACTCCTCGGGGGCGATATTCTCAACACCCAATGCATACGAGGGCTTGACGGAGCGCATTCTCGCGCTCTTTTCTTTTTGCATAAATGACTCCATCGTAGTTGCGGGCGCTTTGTAGCTCTCGCCTGCGATGGTAAATGCACGGCGCTCAATACTGCGCTGAAGCGCAAGACCTGCAAGAGCATCGTCAGCGCCGAAGTCGTCGGGAGTGACCGATACCAGAAATGCTGCGTTCGAATTGTCGGCGCATCGGGCAAACTCGCTCATACCGTTGGTAACTATTCCCCCTTGCTCGCTCGCGGCAGGAACTACCGTGCCGCCCGGACACATACAGAAGCTATATACGCTCCTGCTGTTTGGCAAATGCGTAACAAGGTGATAGCTGGCAGAGCCAACGTCACGTGGGCGATTTTTGCCGTAGACTATCTCGTCAATATATTCGCGCGGATGCTCTATACGAACTCCAATACCGAAGCCGCGAGGCCCAAGACGAGCACCCGCTTTTTTTAGCATTTCAAAAACGTCATAGGCGCTGTGGCCTGTTGCAAGAATAATATTTTCGGTCTCAAAATCCGCAGTAGTACCCTTCTCGACAACCGTTCCGCCGATAACCTTCCCTTCTCTTACCTTGATATCGGTAAGCTTTGCAGAAAAATGAATTTCTCCGCCAAGGGAAATTATCTTTTCTCTAATGCTTTTGACAATTCCCGGCAGCTTGTCCGTGCCGAGATGCGCGCCGCTTGCGTAGAGAATATCCTCGGGTGCGCCTGCTTCGACAAACTCTGAGAGAACCTTGTAATTATATTTATCGAGTGCGCCAAGCTTTAGCTTGCCGTCGGAATAGGTGCCTGCACCGCCCTCACCGTACTGAACGTTACACTCGGGGTCGAGGACTCCGATGGTATAAAAGGCATCTACTTTTTTCGCGCGCTCGTCAACCGAGAGTCCGCGCTCGTAAAGTATTGGGCAGACGCCTGCTTCGGCAAGCAAAAGTGCCGCGAAAAGTCCCGCAGGACCTGCACCGATAATCACGGGACGAGTGCTCATTTTTGCACTCGGAATTTCGAGCGTAAGGTCGGGAGCTTGTGCTACCTTCTTTTTCATTTTGAGAAGTCCCGCTTCCCTCTCGGGCGAAAGCGCGATGCCAAGCACGGCATCGTAGTGGATATTATTCTTATCGGAAATGTTGAGGGTGCGCTTGATAATTCTTATCTCGCGAAGCTCGTCAGCGGTAACGGGCAAATGCGACGTCAGGGCTGCCGCAACGTCGCTTTCTGTGTAATTATACGGCAATTTGATGCTCGTTTTTATCATGCCAGCTATCCCTTTCTCAAGCTTTTCTTTATATTATACATCAAATTGAAGGCTATGTCAACACAGGGTTTATTGCAAAAAATATCGTTTTTTATAGTATTCGTATTGACTTTTAAGGCTTATAGGTGTAAAATATGATATTATAAATATTTTATTGATGGCGAGGTTTATATGATTAACGAAAAAATGAGGGCTCTTGGAGCAAAGCGTTCGGTTATCCGCGAGCTTTTTGAATACGGAAAAAAAAGAAAGGCCGAGATCGGTGAGGAGAACGTATACGACTTCTCTCTCGGTAATCCCAGCGTTCCTGCCCCCGAGGTTGTAAACGATACGCTCGTTAAGCTTCTTACCGAGGAAAGCTCGGTAGCACTTCACGGTTACACCTCCGCACAGGGTGACGCGGCAGTGCGCACGGCTATTGCTGATTATATAAACAAGACTCACGGCGAGTCGGTTAATGCCGACTGCCTCTATATGAGCGTTGTTGCTATTGCGGCAGGACTTAATGCACCTATCGAGTTGCTGGTATGCAC
>CAYXAC010000041.1:0-8293 GCA_964463025.1 uncultured Ruminococcus sp. | reverse complement strand
GGCAAGCACGGGTATCATGCTTCTTCGCGAGCTTGACCCGCAGTACAAGACTCCTGCGGCAGAGAATCTGATTTACCAGAATCTTCCCGCTATCGTCTTTGGCTTCCCGATGATGCTTATCGCACCGAACGCACCGCTAAGACCCGAATTAACCCTGCTTATACTCGTTGTATTCTTTGTTGTAATGAATATAATTTTATTCCGCAGATCGATATTCAAATTTAAGAAAAAAGAGAAATAAACAATAAAAAATCCGTCAAAATGTCAACGTTGCTTGGCATTTTGGCGGTTTTTTATTTATTTTTGCCTGCTATGCGGTCGATAATTCCCGATACGATGTTTTTCTTTTGAGGCACTTTTTCTGCCTCATCGGGCTCGTCGTCGGAATCCTTGAAGAATCGGTCTACGACAGCCCTTATCAGCTTGACTGCTCGCGATTCGCTCGCAGCACGAAGATTTTCCTCTTCGACTATTTTCTCGCATTTCTCGCACGCCGAGTCCGCGCCTATCAGAGTCGGGCAGAAGGCTCTCTTCATCGTCCTTGAGATAATTCCCTCGCCAAACCTGCGCTCGAGAAGCTCCATGGACATTGATGCAACCGTATTCTTCTCGGAAATCTTGGAGAGCAGATTTTCCACGATCCTGTTGTTCGGCAGCTCGAAGAACTCAATCAGTATTCGGTCATCAGCGGGGCGTGTTATACGCAGCATTCTGGTGTTCGGCAGCTCGGGAAACACCATATCAATGCGGTACTCGATGCCGCCGTCGGTAGCATTCACCGCCTCGCCCATACATTTAACTATATATTTCTCGCCTCTGAAGTCAAGCACACCGCCTCGGTATTCGTAGAGCCCGATCGCCACAGTATGCCTCGCTCCGCTTTCGGTGAAGGAGAGATACAGATCGTTTTCCCTGCGGAAGAAGGTGAACGACTCAAGCGAGGAATCAAGATTATTTTGCATTCCGCGCACAACGAGAGGAAGCATTCCGACATTGTTATTACCGAAGCGGTATTCACCGAGCAGAGCATTCCACGAGGTATCGAACGCCTCACGCCGCCTGAGTCCAAGCCAATAGAAGAGTCCGTTTTTCTTCTCCCTCGGGCGCACCCATCTGCGCGAGTCAAAGAACTCGGTCTGCTTTTCCCGTAGCACCCGGTAGTCGGCGCGGTGAAGCTCGTCGTCCATCTCGCCTCCGAGATGATGTCTGATAATATCGAGCGCGGGACTGTCCTGAAACAGCTCATTGTTACCACTCATTATAACGGCAACTATTTTGTTTTTCGGGCAGATCCAGACGTTCTGACCGAGCATTCCGTTGAATAGATGCTCGCCGCCGTAGCGCGAGTACCACATCTGGTAGCCGTAGTCAAAGTCGCCATTGACATAGCCTGTCGACACGCCATCGCGAGAGGATTTTTCCACCCATTCGTACGGCAGAATTCGACGTCCGAGAAAGCTGCCACTGCACAGGAACATATATCCAACCTTGGCCCAGCTCTCAACCGACATATAAAGCCCCCAGCCGCCCTTTAGCGTGCCCTCGGGGCTCTTTTCCCAAAAATAATTTTCGATGCCCAGAGGGCCAAAAAATCGCTCCCTGGCAATATCGTCGAACGACTTCCCTGCCGCACGCTCAACGACACGGGCAAGAATATAGCTGTTCATACTGTTGTAGGCGAATTTCGTGCCCGGTGCAAAGCGTAGAGCCGAGCCAAAGAACGCCTCGGTCCACTTGCTCTCGGTAATAGAGCCCGCCTCGGCAAAGTCCACGCCCGTTGTCATATTTAGCAGATGCTCGACGGTAATATCGGCAAACCGCTTATCGCGGTAGCTAAGCTCCGGGAAGAAGTCTACGAGTCTGTCGGAGGTCGCAAGCAGACCGTCACCGACGGCAATACCGACTATCATACCCGTCACGGTCTTGGACATCGAGTGCGAGAGATGCGCGATATTCACGCCGTAGCCATCGCGCGAGCATTCGCATATAACCTCTCCGTCGCGGAGGACTATCAGCGTATGTATGTTCGCTCGTCGCTCGCTCTCCAGCTCGCAGAGCATATTATATATACGCTTTGACGAGATGCCGTGTCGCTCGGGTACCGCGCGTCTGAAGAATCGCTCCTCAAACCCCGAAACTCTCGTTTTCTGCGGATAATACGGCACGACAGAGGGCGTGCCCTTGCTGCCGAACGCCATTGAGGTCAAAAGGTCTATCGCTCGCTTTTTCCATTTATCCATAAAGGCACCCCCTCTCGTTGTTTTTTTAATTAAAGTATATCATATTCCTATGATTTTTGCAACAAAATTAGGTATGTAAATTTTGTAAATTTAAATTTCTTTTCCGGTTGCCTTATCTCTAGTTTTATCTTCTGTGCGGAGACAAATACCGTCGCCTAATGCAACTATTTTCAACTCGTCACCCGTATTTATACCGTAGTATTCTCTCATATCCCTCGGTAAAACGATTCTTCCAAGCTCATCAACGCAGCGCTTATTCTCAAATTTCATATTATTTTCTCCTTCAATCTTTTCACCAACTTTATTGGCTACTAGCCAATTATATCGCATCATAATCTGAAAAATTTGTCGAAACAAGTTGAACGCAAAAAATAATTTGACAAAAAAAGAAGGTGCATAGCACCTTCGGTATATTATTGAATTGCTTTGATATACGCCTCAAGAACCTCAACAGCGCAAGTTCTCTGCTTTGGAGTCAATGTATCAAGCATTCTCGTAATCTCGTTATTAACATATACGTTTCCGCTTGAAATTGAATCACGCAATAGCGAATCGGTCGAAACTCCAAGAGCCTCGGCAATGGCAACGAACACCTTCAGGCTCGGTGTCTTGACGCCCCTTTCAACCTCTCCTAGAAAATACAGACCTATATTCGCCTTTTCGGAAAGCTGTTCCTGTGTCATTTTCTTTTTGAGTCTTGCCTCACGAATCCTTTTACCTAATACGATGTTATCCATAATAATCGCCCCTTACTTATAGCCAATAATATTTACTAATATTATTTACCAATATTATAGAAGGGTTGCGATTACAAATGAACTAGCGTATAGCATTTGATATTGGCTATTAGCCAATATTTTGATTGTTTTTTTATATTAAATCTCAAAAAAGCCGTAGGGGACGGCGTAGCGAAACGGTACCATTTATCTGTAGGGGACGGCGCCCTCGACGTCCCGGAGCTTGAATACTCTTAGCATTACATAGAGGTCATTTGTTCATCCTCATCCGTCTTGCTTCGCAAGCCACCTTCTCCAACAGAGAAGGATATCTATCGGGACGTCGAGTCGCCGTCCCCCTACGAAGCCTCACTGCAAAATGATAAAGCAAAAGCCCTCCTTGGCAAAGCAAAGAGGACTGTTATTTATTTTATACAAACATTTCCGCAGGGAAAATAAGGTCGCCAAGCAGACCGAAAATCACGCCTGCCGCTACGATTATGCCGACTACGGCAAGATTTTCCTTGATGTGCTTGTTCACACGGAAGAGCACGAGCAGACCGACGCCCGCACCCGAGAAAAGTCCTGCCATCATCGTTCCTGCCGAGATAAGTCCCTCGGTGCAAAGGGTGGTCAGCGCGACCGATGCCGCGCAGTTGGGTATCAGACCAAATATCGCAGCTACCAGGTGGCTGATTACAGGCGCACCGTGCATTACCGAGCCGAGATTTTCCTCGCCCACGAAGAAAACGAGCGCATTGATTCCCACCGTAACGAGAAGCACGAAGAGCGAAATCGTCAGAGTGTGGTGCAGAGCCGAATACCATATACCACGCTCGCAGTGGCAGTTGTCCTCGTCGCAGATAGCGTCGATATTTATCGCCTCAGGCGCACGCTTCATAAAGCGCATTACAAGGTCAACGAGCATACCGACCGCAATACCGACGAGCGCCTTATAGAGCAGCACGAGCAGTACGGTTCCTACGGGAACGTTACCCGAGAGGAGTATAGGCAGCATCTCGTCAGAGGTGGAAAGAAACACGGCAACGAGCGTACCGATAGAGATTATTCTACCGGCGAAAAGGTTAGACGCCGCAGCGGAGAATCCGCATTGAGGTATTGCACCGAGCGCACCGCCAACGGCAGGCGCGAATATTCCGGCACGCTTCATGAAGCTCTCTGCCCTCTCCCCTGCCCTGTGCTCGATGAACTCCATGAGCAGATAGGTCAAAAAGAGGAAAGGAATTATTTTTAACGTATCAATCAAGCCGTGAAGGAAGATTTCCTCGAGCCACTCGGCTCCTCCCTCGGCATGTGTATGCAAAAGTGACATTTGAACATCCTTAAAAATTTATTACTTATATATATTATACTTTTTCGTGACAAATGTCAAGTGTTTTTTGTTTTCTCGTGCTTGAAAGCCTTCCCCTTTGATTGTAGGGGAAGGTAACGAAGTGGCCTGAGAGTGTTAGAAAACGATTAAGTATCGTTTTCCCTCGAAGGTGACCGAGCCGCAGCGAGCACAAGGTGGCGGCGAAGCCGACGGATGAGGATGACCTAAAGACAATCAAACCGCATTGAGAATCCCCACTCAACCAAAGCCAAAAGCAAAGCGGAGAGCACAAGGCTCTCCGCAATAGCCTTCCCATTTGATCGGAGGGGAAGGTGTCACCGCAGGTGACGGATGAGGTGTAGAAAGGTTGGCTCGCCCTATGGGAGAGCTCCTGCGATAGCAGGTGAGAGGGTAATTCCAAATTTCGAATTCCGAATTTCGAATTTAATTCGTGTAGTTGTAATGAATTGTTGCGCTGGTTAATTCTTCGTTTCCGGAATCTATATTTATCTTCGCCCAATCTTCCTCGCTGCCTGTGTAGTACACGTCGGTGAGATTGTAACAAACATCAAACGCAGAATCTCCAATACTCGTCACACTATCGGGAATATCGATATAAGTAAGGCTGGAGCAACAATAAAATGCAGAATCTCCAATACTCGTTACGCTATCGGGAATAGTAAACTCGGTATCTATTTTACCAATGGCATACTGAATAAGAGTCTTACCGTCTTTAGAATAAAGATTACCGTCTATCGATTTATAATTATCATTATCTTTTGCGACTGTTATGCTAGTAAGGCTCAAGCAAATAGAGAACGCAGAATCTCCAATACTCGTTACACTGTCAGGAATATCAATAGAAGCAAGGCTGAAGCATGAATCAAACGCCTCATCTCCAATACTCGTTACGCTATCGGAAATAACGACAGAAACAAGGCTGTAGCAATAACGGAACGCCTTCTCTCCGATACTCGTTACGCTACCTGGAATAACAATAGAGGTAAGACTTGAACAAAACTTGAACGCTTCATCACCAATGCTCGTTACGCTGTTGCCGATAACTATAGAAGTAAGGCTGTTGCAATTGTAGAACGCTTCATCTCCAATACTTGTTACACTATTGGGAATAACGACAGAAGTAAGGCTTTCGCAACCGCAGAATGCACAATTTTCAATACTAGTTACACTATTGGGAATAACGACAGAAGTAAGGCTTTCGCAATGATAGAACGCAGCATACGCAATACTAGTTACGCTATTAGAAATAACGACAGAAGTAAGATCCCAACACCAGCCGAACGCATAATCTCCAATACTCGTTACGCTATCGGGGATAACGACAGAAGTGAGGTTGGTGCAACTTTCGAAGGCATAACCAGCGATAGTTAAAGTACCTTGCTTTATTGCATACTCACCGGATATTGTATTTTTGGCTTTTATTAAATGATTGCCAATATACAGCACACCATTTTCCCAGTTAGATTCATCGTTATAAAGTGCAGTATTATAGAACGCATAATCTCCAATACTCGTTACGCTATCGGGGATAACGACAGAAGTGAGGTTGGTGCAACTTTCGAAGGCATAACCAGCGATAGTTAAAGTACCTTGCTTTATTGCATACTCACCGGATATTGTATTTTTGGCTTTTATTAAATGATTGCCAATATACAGCACACCATTTTCCCAGTTAGATTCATCGTTATAAAGTGCAGTATTATAGAACGCATAATCTCCAATACTCATTACGCTATTGCCGATAACTACAGAAGTAAGGCTATAGCAATCAAAGAACGCCACATCTCCAATACTAGTTACGCTATCGGAAATAACGACAGAAACAAGGCTGTAGCAATAACGGAACGCCATCTCTCCAATACCGGTTACGCTGTCACCGTCAGGCGAAGTCGGTGGAATTATAAGGTCAGCATTGGTACAACTGCCAACTCCGCTAACATAGCAAGTGCCATCACCGTTCGAGGTGAATTCAAGACCTACACTATATGTATAATCACAATTTTCGCACTTGCCGTTTGCTAAAACGTGTCCGACAGTATCTACGATTTGCTGTTCAAGTATAACCTCTACACACACCGAACAATGCTTGCCCTCGGTGAGTCCTGTCGCAGTGCAGGTCGCATCGACCGCCTTGTCAACCACCTCGGTGTGACCGAGCGACAGAACGGACGCACTCTGCTTCTCACCGCAGGAGCAATAGCGCTCCTTTTCACCATTCTCGGTGCAGGTGGGACGCAGAGTCAATTCCCACTCGGTGAAATTATGAGTATGTTCGGGAGTTTCATTCTGCTCACCGTCGTTACTCGGCGGATTATCATTGCCACCGCAGGAAGCAAGAGTCAAAGCAAGTATAAAAATCACGAACAATGCCAAAAGTCTTTTCATAACTATGTACTCCTTAAAAAGTTATTAAATCCATTTTAACACAGAATCGCCCCTTTGTAAAGGTCTTTTGTGCGATTTTCTGCCCGAAGGGCTTTTTCTGAACGAATGTGAGTTTCTATTTATATTTATATTTATATTTCTATTTATATTTTTCTTTTTAATTTTTCTTCTTTCTTCTTTTTTCTTCACCCCCTATAGTCCCCCTCTTCCTTTTTCTTCCTCTTTCATTCCTCGTGCGAAGCACATATCGAATTGCCGCCCTCTCACCCGCTATCGCGGGAGCTCTCCCCGAGGGCGAGCCTTGAATGTGATATATCGGCCTATGTTCTCTCCCCGATTTGATTCTATCACAACCGCGCTCGTTTGTAAGCATGGTTAAGGATAGAAAATCTCCAGCCCCTCGCCAATCGTTTTTGTACATATTGCACACCTTATTGACTTTCAGCGCTTTTTGTAGTATAGTAAAAGAAAAATCACCGAGAGGTTAGTATGGAAAAACGCATTTTCACAGTTTCAAAAATCGAGGGCGAGTACGCCTATCTTGCCGATACCGAATCGGGCGAGGAGCTATTTATCGCTATGGCGCTTTTGCCAAACGGAGCCGATATCGGCACACAGCTTGCGTACGAAAATTTGGAATTTTCGCTAATTGCATAAAGCACCCGTCGGCAACGCATACTAACAAAAAAAGCGAAAGGATAAACGGTATGCAAACCGATACTATAAAACTCCTGCGAGAATGCAACGCAGGAATAAAAATGGGCGAGAGCGCCATCAAAAAGGTGCTTCCACACGCCAAAAGCGAAGAGCTCCGCCACACCCTTGAGGTGTGCAAGAATACTCACGCCGCCCTCGGCGACGAAACGCACGCGATGCTGCTCGAGCATCACGCCGACACCAAAGAGCCACACGCAATAGCACGCATGATGAGCGATATGAAGATTTATACCAAAATGATGACGAAGGAAAGCGACAGCCAGATAGCCGACGTTATGACCGACGGCTGCGACATGGGCATCAAATCGCTCACCCGCTACCTCAACAAATATAAGAACGCAAGCGGAGATGCAAAGTCCATCGCTCGCCGTCTTATCGCATCCGAGGAATATCTCGAGAGCAAAATCCGCGATTATCTTTAATCAATTAATCGACGCATCACCATTGAAAACCGTTATTTTGTAAATCAAAGGTTACAAAATGGCGGTTTTTTATTATCAACCGCGATTAAAGAGTCACAAAAAACCGACAACAAAAATCTTTAAAAAATTCAACCGTTATCATTTTTATTCGTTCGCCAATATCAGAATACAAAGCATCGCATCTACCACGCCCAAAATCATCAGCCCCGCCAATCAACGTCCGACGAAACGCCGAAAACATTTTTTGACAAAAATTCAAAAAAACTCTTGACTTTTCCATCGCCCAGTGATATAATATATTAGACTTTTCGGGACGAACGTGCTTGTCTGACCTATGTAGCACCCTTTTCCGCATCATTTGGCAAAGCGCACTCCAAGCCGCAAAGTCAACTAAAACCAACCATAATATCTGGGTGTGGCGCAGTTGGTAGCGCGCTACCTTGGGGTGGTAGAGGCCGC
>CAYXAC010000040.1:0-8458 GCA_964463025.1 uncultured Ruminococcus sp. | reverse complement strand
TGCTTTACCAAAATACCGCTTGGCAGGCCTTCCGACTCATAAGGCGGCTGCACCTTAATCACGGCAATGGCTGTTGTGGCGGATTTTCACCGCGCTTTCCCTGCTTTGAATTTTCAAACGGTTTAGGATAGATATATTATATATCTTTATTTGTCCTTTGTCAAGACTGTTTTTTTCGGCCCGTGCGCTTGCCTTGAAGCTCGGTGGCAGACGTAACGTAAAGATTTATCGTAGATTCTAGGTTCTCCTTGAGTGCCACGCGCATTTTAGGCGGTAGATTACTGCTGCGTCTGTAAAGCGTGAGGAGCGAAAGCTCGTCGTCGGAGAGGTCTGACGAATCGCTGCGTATCGGCATATCGAGAAGCTGACCGACACCAATATCAAATCGCTCGGAAAGAGCAGGCAAAATTCTCATAAATGACGACGAGCGACCTCTGCGCCAGTTGTTCACGGTTTTTTCGGCAAGCTCCATTTCCCTCTCGAATGCCGCATCGCTCTCAAACTCCGAGTCAACGAGCGAGAGAATCTTCTCTCTTATAACTTCAATATTCTCTCTGTTCATTTACTCTCGCCTCGCTTCCTTCTGCCGTGAGGCGCGCCCTTGTTCTTGTCCGTCATTGGCTTTTTCACCTGCTTGCCTCTCGGTGCGCTCTCGTAAAAAGCAGGCTTTCCTTCCTCGCGCTTTGTGACCTTTTTCTTCGGCTTGTCGGTGCTGAAGCCGAAGCGTCCGACTCGCTCGCCTAGCGAATAATATTCACCGTGTGCATAAGCTAATAGGTCTGCGCACTCAAAGTGCATTTTGCCCTCGGAGTCAAGTATGTCCTCGTGGCAGGAAACCGAAACGATGTCGGCAATAAAGACGTCGTGAGACCCCATAGGCAAAACGTCGGTAACACGGCACTCGAGTGCTATCGGGCACTCGGCTATAGTGGGCGGCGCGACCTTCTCGCTCTTTTTCTTCGTCAGGTGACATCGCTCGAATTTATCCATCTTAGCGCCGGTATAAATACCGACGAAATCAACAGTTTTTGCGAGGAACACAGGCGGCAGATTTATCACGAACTCGCCGTTTGCCTTGAGCATTCCGTAGGAATGGCGCGAGGGTCGCACCGATATATAGGTCTTTGGCGGCACGGTAGCAAGTATGCCTGTCCAGGCTACCGTAAGAGCGTTCGCATTTTCATAATCTCCCACCGTCACTATCGCAGGCGGAATAGGTGCGGTCAAGGCACCCGGGGATAGATTTTTTCTTTTTTTCATCATTTTTTCACCATCAAAAGCCAGGCACGAGTGAGTATGCAATCGGGCACCAGCTTAAATAGCAAGTGCTGTAATTTAGTGTACCAATTTGTTACGTACATTGCTCTTCCCTTGTTTGCCGCGCGAACACATCCGCGTACGACTTTTTTGCAGTTGAGCATAGGCTTCATGGCCGAAACGCTTGGCTGTGTAACGTCAGACTTTGCCGTTGCATTGCCAATAAACTCGGTTTCTACCCACCCGGGACAGAAGCAGGTAGCACGAACACCGTATTTTTTGATTTCGTAATTAAGCGCCTTTGTGTAGTGAAGCACGAACGCCTTGCTTGATGCATAAGTATTGAAGTAAGGCAGGGGAGTAAAGCAGGAGCCACTGCCAAGCTCAATAATTCTGCCGCCGCGCTCCATATACGGCAGAGTCATATGCGTTATCAGCACGAGTGCCTTGGCATTTAGGTCTATCATTCGCTCAATCTTGTATTCCTCTATCTCGTCGAATGCACCGAAATCACCAAATCCCGCCGCATTAACCAGATACTTAACGCTCGGCTTTTCCTCATCAAGCATTCTTCTGATTTCGTCAATTCCCGTCCTGTCGCAAAGGTCGGCAGAAATGATTCTATATTTCTTACCTAGCTCCTCTCCAAGCTCTATGAGTCGTTCTCTTCTTCTCGCCACGAGCCAAAGCTCGTCAACGAAGGGCGCAAGCTCTCTGGCAAACTCCGCGCCAATTCCGCTTGACGCTCCAGTAATTATTGCAACCGACATAATTTTCCTCCTGTGCAAAATTTTATTTTATAATACTTGATTATTACAATCGTTTATGCTATAATTTTATCACCAAAGCATTTTTATGTCAATATTTTTTCGTAAAAAATGCGAAATTCGTAAAATTTACATATGAAAGGAATTTAATATGAACATCACACGCAAAAGCATAATAAGCCTTGTTCTCTCCTTGATTCTCATCGTTGGCATCACGCTTTCGATGTCATCCTGTAGCTTCGAATTCTCCCTCGAAGATTTCTATAAGGACTACATTGGTAGCGATGAGGATGATAACAATCTCCCTGGCGACCAGTTTGACGGTGAGGATAAGGACCCCGTATTCTTCCCCGATGACGACCTCGGCTCACTCGAGAACGTTTCGGCTGAGAAAAAAACTCTTTTCTCCACCGTTTCTATTATCGCAGATTTTGGCGGCACTCCCGGAGCGGGCTCGGGTGTTATTTACCAAATCGACAAGCAGACTGGTAATGCATATATCATTACCAACTACCACGTAATTTACTACGAAGGTCTTGCAGACAAGATTGACCTTTACCTCTACGGTATGCAGAGCAAGAGCTACGCTATCCCCGCTACCTTTGTTGGCGGCTCTATCACGAACGATATTGCAGTACTCAAGGTTAACGGCAGCGAGGTGCTTAAAAAGAGCCATTCTATAGCCGCAACCTTCGGTGACTCCGAGCTGGTAAGAGTCTTTGACGAGGCTATCGTCGTTGGTAACCCCGAAGGCTACGGTATGTCTGCAACCAAGGGCATTATCAGCGTGGAGAGCGAGTCGCTCGACATTGTAGGCTCTGACAATAGCCTGATTACCCTTCGCGTTATAAGAACCGACGCTGCCGTTAACCAGGGCAACTCGGGCGGCGGTCTTTTCAATGCGGCGGGCGAGCTCGTGGGTATCGTTTGTGCAAAGATGTCGGGCACAGAGATAGATAGTATCGGCTATGCTATTCCCTCTAATCTCGTTAAGAATCTCGTTGGCAATATTATCGACAACTGCAACGGTGATGACAAGACGCAGGTGCAGCGCCCCTTGCTCGGAGTGACCATCATAGCCTCCTCGCTCGGTGTAATCGTTGACCCTGAAACGGGTGATATTATTCAGGCACAGAAGGTAAGCGTTGACAGCATCAACGAGGACAGTGCAGTAAAGGATGTGCTTGCCGTAGGCGATATTATCAATTCCGTTACCATTGACGGTGTGAAGTATCAGATTACAAAAACATATCAGCTTCCCGACCTTATGTATTCTGCCAGAGTCGGAAGCACGGTTGTAATGAACGTCACTCGCGGCGAGCAGACCTTCGATACTGCGGCCGTTACCGTAACAAGCGAAATGGTTTCGCCTATCAAATAATTACATAAACTAAGCCGATATGCAAATAAAAAGTTTGCATATCGGCTCTTTTTTATTTAATTTTTACTGTATCGCCCAAAGGCAATGAGTACAAGGCTATCTCCGACGGACGTCTGCCAAAAATTTGCTCAATAGCGAGTGAATACAGCATCAGCTGCTCTCTGTGCTTATCCGAGAGCTTCTTCTCGGCAAGGGTGCGGTCGGCAAGCTCCTCGCGCGAAAGGCGGTCGGTCTTGTAGTCGTAGAGACCAAGACTTCCGTCATTGCGCTCAATAATACAGTCGATAACTCCCTGCACCAGCACAGTCGCGCCTTGGTACGCCGCCTTTTTAACCTCGTCCTCGGTGAAGCTCTTGGCAGGAAGCGGAGCGTTAAAGCGGAATTCTCTGTAAATATGCTTTGCCTTCTTCATCTCGGCAAAGAGAGAGGATTTCTTAAACATCTCGATCTCGCCTATGCGCACGCGCTCGGCATCGGCATTTGAAATAAAGCCCTTTGCAACGAGTCTTTCAAGCTCGGCTTCTGCACCCTTATGCTCAAGGCTCTCAAGGTCGCAGAACTGCATAAAGTAGTGCGTTGCGATTCCTCGCTTGGCGCTCTCGTCGCTCCTCGTTCCGTCAGCGAAGGCAGGCAGACGCTTTTTCTCCTCCTCGTCGGGTATTATCGTCACGCTCTCCGACTCGGTTCCGTCGAGGATTGTGGGCGAGGTTCTGGACACCGACATTTTCTCGGGCAGGACGGTCAGATGCGGCGCTCGGTATTCGTAGGCGAAGCGCTCGGCAAGCAGTCCTGCAAGCTTGCTTGTATTGATAGAGGGAATCGGCTCTCTTTCCTGGCTGTCGGTTATCTCCTCATCGCTCGGAGATAGAGTCACACCTGCAAAGCTCTCGGGCGTTTTTGCCGCTACTCCGTCAGCGCAGACGAGCGCAATCTCGAGATATGAGGCAAGCGAGCGAAGCGAGTATTCCGAGAGATTGTTCTTGAGAACCGAAATCTTTTGATCATACTTTTCCCTATCCTCAAGCAGCGCCGTTCCGACGATAAAGAGTCGCTCTCTCGCACGGGTGAGCGCAACGTAGAGAACGCGAAGCTCCTCCTCGTACATCTTACGATAGACGTGGTCGTTGATTATATCCTGCACGGGACTGTTAACGACAGCAAGTCCCGACGGTGTACGCAGACGGAAGGAAATACCGAAGCCTTCGGCATACGCAAGCCGAGAGCGTGCATCCTTATTGGTAAGGCGGCTGCCGGTTTCGGCAAGGAATACCACGGGATATTCAAGTCCCTTCGATGCGTGACAGGTCACTATTCTCACAGCATCCGACGCGCTAACCTCACGGGAGTCGTCGAAGGTTGTTTTCTTGTCAATAAGATTGTTTACAAAGCTGATAAAGTTATAAAGTCCTTTGAATGCGCCCGACTCATAGCTGCGTGCGTAATCGTAGAGAATCATAAGATTATCCTTACCGCCGTTTCTCGCGGCAAGCGAAAGGAGTCCGGTTTCGTGATAGAGCTTGTAAATAAGCGTATCAACGCCGATTCCCTCGGCTACCGTGCGGTAGTAGCCTAGTCGGTCGAGGAAGTATCTCGCCTTGGCAAACTCGGGGTTTTCTTCGGAATATGCAACCAAAGACTCGTAGAGCGTTTCTTTGCCAATGCTTCTCACAAGATACAGCTCGTCTGCAGTGAAGTCAAAGAGGGGCGAGCACATCAGTCCTGCAAGATATATATCTCGACGAGGATTGTCTATTGAGTTGAGCAAGCATAGAACCAAAAGCACCTCTGAGGAGAGGAAGAAATCCTTTGCGCCCGATATGCAGGACGGAATACCCGCCCTCTCAAGTGCCTCGGCATAGAGAGTATCCTTTCCCTTGGCGTTTCGCAGTATTATGGCAATATCCGATGGGCGAATTCTCTCGCCGCTGTCAAGATAACCGTTATCAAGCAACTCTCGTATTTTTGCAACCACAACCTCTGCGCCCTTGATAGCATCGTCGTCATCGGACTTGTACTTGTCGAGCATGCATATCTCGGGAGCGATATATTCAGGCTCACCCGAGTCGTGTATTTTCGCATAGCCGAGGCGGTCTGCATCGGTGTAGCCTATCGACTCGCGCGTGAGCGAGAAGGCTCTGTCAAAGATGCCGTTGACGAAATCCACAACGGCCCTGTCACAGCGGAAGTTCGAGGACATAAATATCGATGCGCACTCGGAATATTCACCCGAAAGTCGAGGAAACGCTGCCTTCATATCGGCAAAAATCTCAGGACAGGCAGAACGGAAGCCGTAAATACTCTGCTTGATGTCACCAACCATAAATCTGTTGTCGGGCTTGGCTATAACTTCGAAGATGCGGTTTTGCAGCGAGTTTACGTCCTGATATTCGTCGATGTAAATTGCGGAGAATTGGCCTCTCAGATTTATCGCAATATCGGTCGGCTCACCGTCTTTGATAAGACAGTTGTAGGTATAACGCTCAATGTCGGCATAGGAAAACGCGCTTCTTCTGCGCTTCTCCTCTGTAAAGAGTAGGTCAAACTTCTTCTCGAAGCGGTAAAGCACGTTAAGCAGTCTTTGAAGTGAAGAAAACAGATTCTGCCACATCTCACTTGTGTAGTTAAAGTAGGACTTCATACCGAGAAGGTCGTCCTTGAGCATATCACGCAGGGCGGAATAATTCTCCATAGCGTCGGTGCGATCGGCAATGGCTACGCTCGGCTTCTTGGTAAAAGCATAGGAAAGCATACGCTCGCGCGCTGTATCGTAGGTGGTGGCGCTTTTTAGCTCGGTAAGCATGGATAGGTCGGAGTCCGCCATGACGAGATATTTCGCTTCTGCCGAGTTTCCGGTACGGAAAATATCCGCATATTTCGACAGTGTGCCTAAGTAATAATCAAGCATATCACGGTAACGCGCGATAAGATACTTACCGTACGGATTTTTCTCAACCGGGAGAGCAGACGAATAATTGTCTATAAGAGGCAGAAGCGAGTCTATACCCTCCTCTGCGCTGTCGCATTTGGAATAAAGATATCTAAAAATTTCCGCGAGGTCCTCGGTGCGCTTGGAGTCGGTAAGACAGTTAGCAAGCTCCTCAAACTCCTCGGGCGATGCTATCTCGGGAAGCTCTCCATTATATACCGCCTCGATAAGTCCCTCGACTATTGAGGTTGCGAGCAGCTCGCACTCGGCGGTATCGGCAATTCTGTAATTTGGAGAAATGCCTGCTCTGTCGGAATTAGAACGCAGAATCTCGTTGCAGAAGGAATCAATCGTGCGTATTCTCGCAGAAGGGAGCATATGGAGCTGACGCTCGAGGTTTTTATTTTCGGGATTCTTCTCCACCGCCTCGGTGAGTGCGCGTGATATTTTTGCGCGCAGCTCTCTGGCCGCCGCGTTGGTGAAGGTCACGACGAGAAGCGAATCAATGTCAACAGGATTTTTCTCATCGGTCAGAGATCGGATTATTCGTTCTGTCAGAGTTGCCGTTTTTCCCGAGCCTGCCGCTGCGGATACTAGCAGCGTTCTGTCGCGAGTCTCTATTGCCGAGAGCTGTTCGTCGGTCCAGCGTCTTTCTCCCATAATCCACCTCCAAAAAGTAATTTTGTAAATATTTTAGCATAAAAAAAGCTCCTTTTCAATAGAAAGCAAGACTTTTGCCTTGAAAAAAGAGTCGTGATATGTTAAAATGTAGAAAAAAGGAGGTCTGTTATGGGATTTTCACTTGGTAAATCAAGCTTTATTCACGGACTGTGTCTTGCCCCCATGGCAGGCTACACCGACCGAGCAATGCGACTTGTTTGCCACGAATACGGTGCGGAATACTCCGTGACCGAGATGGTAAGCGCAAAGGCTGTTGTTTATAATGACAAGAAAACCTTTTCTCTCGCGCGCATTTTTGCCGACGAGGGACCTGTGGCTATACAGATTTTCGGCTCGGAGCCCGAGATTATGGCAGAAGCGACGAGAATACTGCTGGGTTCCGAAGAGGGCAAAAGAGCCGTTACAATAGATATAAATATGGGTTGTCCCGTGCATAAGATATTCTCTAACGGTGAGGGCTCGGCACTTATGAAAAATCCTGAGCTTATCTCAAAAATCACGCGTGCCGTATCGAGTGCAATAGATATCCCCTGTACCGTCAAACTGCGCGCAGGTGTGAACAAGAATAGCATCAACGCGGTTGAATGTGCGCTTGCCGCAGAGGAGGCAGGAGCTGCTCTCGTATGCATACACGGACGTACGAGAGAACAGATGTACGGCGGTCTTGCAGACCGCGAAATTATAAAAAACGTAAAGTCTAGTTTGCATATCCCTGTAATTGCGAATGGAGATATACTCACAGGCGAGGATGCGCTCGCCATGCTGCGCGACACAAATGCCGACGGAATCGCGATTGGCAGAGGCGCTATCGGCAATCCGTTTATCTTCCGCGAGATAACAGCTGCGCTTGAGGGTAAGGACTACCTCGCCCCCACGCTTGAAGAGCGAATTGACACAGCACTTCGCCAGCTCAAAACGGCAGTCGAGGACAAGGGCGAGCGAATCGCCATTCCCGAGGCGAGAAAGCAGATTGCGCTCTACCTCAAATCATTCAGAGGTGCTTCGCGCATACGCGCGGAGATAAACCGCGCGACAACCTACGAGGAGGTAGCCACCGCACTCAAATCGGCACTTGATGAGGAAAGCTAAACTATATAGAAAACGGCGAGGATTTCCTCGCCGTTTCGTTTTTATTACGATTTATTAAATCTTCTCGACAGATATAACAACCTTCTCACCGTTAATGTTCCATTCCTTTGCGTTAGCAAGGGTGGTATTTACGGAAAGCTCTACACCGAGAGTTTCGTCCTTAATTTCGTCAGCGTTGCGCTCCGCTATTGATTCTACAACAACGTTGCCTGCGAAGGCAATTTTAATGTTGTCCATAACCTCAAAGCCGCTATCCTTACGCATAGTCTGAATCTTGGAGATTATCTCACGCACGTTACCCTCCTCGATAAGCTCGGGAGTGAGGTTCTTGTCGATAACGACAGTCACGCCTCTGTC
>CAYXAC010000039.1:0-8476 GCA_964463025.1 uncultured Ruminococcus sp. | reverse complement strand
GGAAATCTTTATGCTTGTAAGCGCGGTACATTTACTGAACGCATATTGATCAATACTTGTTACACTATCGGGAATTTCTATTCTGGCAAGCGAATTAAGATGATAAAACGAAAATTTGCTTATCCTTGTAACGCTATCACCATTAGGAGAAACTGGAGGTATTATAACATAAGTATCAACACAAGTGCCAATGCCGCTAACATAACAGGTTCCGTCATCATTAGACGTAAAGTTAAGCCCCTTGCTATAATCCTTTTCTCCGCACACAAGACAAATGCGATTCTCGAAACTATGCCCTTTGCTATCTATTGTAGTTTGTGCTACAATAACTGTATTACAAACGCTGCAATGCTTACCCTCGGTAAGACCTGTTTCGGTACAGGTAGGTTCAACTGCTTCATCGACCACCTCGGTATGACCCTTGGCATCAACCACAGTCTGTGCAACGATAATCTCCTCGCACTTTACGCAAGCCTTGCCCTCTGTAAGACCCGTCTTGGTACAGGTAGGGGCAACTGCGGCGAGAGTCGTTGTATTTGCGTGCGCACACTCTGCGTCACGAATAAAGCCGCACTTATTGCAGCTTTCGTCATATTTATCGTCATATGTATGGGCAATTTTGGGAGTTGTGCTTTGCTCTATAATGACCGTGCTGCAAACGCTGCAATGCTTAGCCTCGGTAAGTCCTGTTTCTGTACAAGTGGCATCAACCGCTTCGTCAAGCACCTCGGTGTGACCAAGCGCATCTACAATCTGCTGTTCAACGATAACCTCGTCACATACGCTGCAATGCTTTCCCTCGGTAAGACCGCTTTTGATACAGGTTGCCTCAATCGCCTCGTCAACCGCTTCGGTGTGACCGAGTGCAGGAACCACCTTTGTCTGTTCTTCGCCGCAGGAGCAGTAACGGATCTTTTCTCCATTCTCCGTACAGGTAGCATTCTCAAGGATTTCCCATTCGTCAAAATTATGAATATGGGAAGGTTGTTCGTTTCCGTTATTGACTTCTCCGTCGGGGACAACGTTGTCAGGCTGATCAGGGGTGGTGCAAGAAGCAAGTAAGCAAAGAAGCACCATCACCAAAATTCCAAAATTCAAGAACTTTTTCATTTCTCTTTCTCCTTAGATTCATATTTTGCGAAAACAAAAATGTCTTCTTCGCAAAATATTATACCGCAATTTGCGGTAAATGTCAATACTGCATTTTGCAGTTTGGTATACTTTTCTTGAAGTTTAAGAAATTTTAAGAATTGGTTGGAGCTTTCATGATTTACAAACGGATAAGGGATCTTCGAGAAGATAAAGATTTAACGCAAAAGGAGATGGCAAAGGCGCTCAACTGTTCTCAACAGGTATACAGCAACTACGAGCTTGGGCAAAGAGATATTCCTACAGATATTTTGATTAAGCTTTCTGCTTTTCACTCTGTTTCGGTCGATTACATTTTAGGAATAACCAACAACCCCACAATACACAAATAATTTTAACGGACTTTGCAAGAATAGACAGGTCCGTTTTTGTTTTGTCTTGTCAAATGTTTTCGAAATAATTGACTTTGCGAAGAAAATGCAGTATAATATACGGGATAATGTGTCGAAAGGAGAGAAAAATGCTTCCCGAAAGATTTAAGGAACGAATGAAAAATATTCTCGGTGACGAGTACGGCGACTTTGAAGCGGCGCTTTCCGAGCCGAACGTACGCGGTGTGCGCGTGAATACAAGCAAGATTTCGGTCAGCGATTTTCTCGCCTCGACCTCTCTTACGCTTGATAAAATTTCCTATACCGACGACGGCTTTATCCCCGAAAACGCCGAAGGCATCGGCAGGACTGCCGAGCATCACGCGGGTATGTTCTACGTTCAGGACCCGGGAGCTATGGCTACCGTAAAGGCGATTGACATAGAGCGCGGCTGGCGCGTGCTTGACTCCTGCGCAGCACCGGGCGGCAAGGCATCGCAGCTCGCGAGCGCGGTTGGTGACGAGGGATTCCTGCTCGCTAACGAATTCGTGCCGAAGCGGGCGAAGATTATTGTCGGCAACTTCGAGAGGCTGGGTATTAAAAACGCCGTCGTTACCTCGCTTGACACCGCAAGGCTTGCGGAGATGTTTTCTGCTTATTTCGACCTCGTTTTGTGCGACGCGCCCTGCTCCGGCGAGGGTATGTTCCGCAAGTACGACGAGGCGGTCAGCGAGTGGAGCGAGGAAAACGTTCTCACTTGCACAAAAAGGCAGAGTGAGATACTTGAAAACGTGCAAAAATGCGTCAAGGCAGGCGGCTATCTGCTCTACTCGACCTGCACCTATTCGGTAGAGGAAAACGAGGGGATTGTAAGTGAATTTCTCAAGAATCACCCCGAGTTCTCGCTCTGCGAGGTGAAGGACGAGCTAAAGCGCGTAACGAGCGACGGTCTTATGGGTATGACTGCTGCGCGGCGCTTCTATCCGCACAAAACTCGTGGCGAAGGACAGTTCATAGCTTTGCTTAAAAAAGACGAAAATTGCGGAGATTTGCCAACCATACTTTACAAAGATAACGCAAAACCGCTCTCAAAGGCCGACGAGGCTGTGGCGAGAGCGTTCCTGAAAGATAATCTTGACACCGCATTTTCGGGTAGACTTATCTCGGCCGGCGAGCAGGTTGCGCTCGTTTCGCACGACGTGCCTCTGCCGCCTTATTCGGTGTTTATGGGGGGCGTTCTGCTCGGTGAGATTAAGAAGGGAATGCTGTTCCCACACCATCAGTTCTTCTCGGCATACGGCGCACATATGAAGCGCAAGGTCGAGCTGAAAAAGGGCGATGCGAGAGTGGAAAAATACCTGCGCGGTGAGGAAATTGAAAGCGACATTCAGGATAGCGGCTGGTGCGCGGTGACCTACGAGGGCGCGGCGCTTGGCGGCGGCAAAATCTCGGGCGGTAGGGTGAAAAACCACTACCCCAAGGGACTTCGAAATAAATAATTATAAATATATTTAATCGTAGGGGACGGCGACTCGACGTCCCGAAATATTGTTTTATTTAATAATTCACATAAAGGACGGAAAAAGAAAATGAGTACAATACTTGCAACAGTAGGCGGTATGCCTATCACCGACGAGGACGTTAACGACTTCCTCCGTGAGCTCGGCCCGAGAGCGCAGAGCTATATGAGCCCAGAGGGCAGAAAGGTAGTTCTTAATCAGCTTATCGGAAACAAGCTTCTCTTGCTTGACGCAAAGAGAAACCTGCTCGAGGCAGAGCCCGAGTTCAAGGCACAGCTTGCCAAGCTCAAGGACAGTCTGCTCGCAAGCTACGCTACCGAGAAGGCTATCGCGGCAGTAAGAGTGAGCGACAAGGACGCGGAGGATTACTACAACAGCAACAAGGAACGCTTCGTTACCGAGGAGAGCGTGAACGCAAGTCACATTCTCGTTGACAGCGAGGAAAAGGCGAACGAAATTCTCGCAAAAATCAATGCGGGCGAAATCTCCTTTGAGGACGCGGCTATGGAGAATTCCTCCTGTCCCTCGAAGGCGAACGGAGGTAATCTCGGCGATTTCGGCAGAGGTCAGATGGTTCCCGAGTTCGATAAGGCGGTGTTCGAGATGGAGGTAGGCGAGATTTCGGCTGCACCCGTAAAGACGCAGTTCGGCTATCACATCATCAAGCTGGTGGCAAAGAACGCGCCCGAGGAAATGCCCTTTGCGAGCATTTCGGCAGAAATCAAGGAAGCGCTACTCGCGGAGAAAAGACGCGCGGCGTATGAATCGAAGGTAAATCAGCTCAAAATCCTCTACCCTGTTGATATGATGGTATGAGTGACGAACTCGAATTACTGAAAAAGCGTTTTTCGGAGCTTGCGAACAGAGCTTATAACTCGGGAATTTACACCTTCACGAGCTTTCTCGGTCTTTCCGAGCAGTCGGCGTTCGCCGAGGTAAAGCGTACGCTCAGCTCTATTCCCTACACCGCTTTCGGCGGTGCTGCGGGTACGGAGAGAGTGGTTATCCGCTTCGGCTCGGAGGAGGATAACGGCTACGAAATGCCCTTTCCCATCTCGGTGATAAAGGCAGAGCCGTCGAGCAAGAAGTATGCTGATAAGCTCACTCACCGCGACTTCCTCGGCTCGATTTTGAACCTTGGAATTGAGCGTGAGATGCTCGGTGACATCGTGATAATCGAGAACGTCGGCTACATCTTCGCGCTTGAGTCAATCGCACCCTATATTGCCGAAAATCTCGTGAGAGTCAAGCACACCGATATGCACACCGAGATTGTCGACGAGCTACCAGAGGGTGAGCTCTTCCGCACCGAGTCAAAAACCGTGCAGGCGGTCGGCGAGCGACTTGACGCTATCGTTGCCAAGGTCTTTAATCTCTCGCGCGACGATGCACAGTCGCTCTTCAAGAAGCGACTCGTCTTTGCCTCAGGCAGAGAGATTGAGAGCACCTCGTATATCCCGAAGGAAAACGAGGTTATCAGTGTACGCGGTCACGGCAGATTTATCTACCGAGGCTGTCAGTCCCTCTCGAAAAAGGGCAAAATGAACATAAAGGTTGATGTTTACACATAAAAAGAGTCGGGAAATTCCCGACTCTTTTGTCTTCTCGGGACGGCTTAGCGCAAGCGGCACGAGATGGCCTTCCCCAAGATAGGGGAAGGTGGCTGCGAAGCCGACGGATGAGGATGACCCCGAGCGTGACCGAGCCGCAGCGAGAATCCGACGTCCTATATATCGAATAAATATCATACAATCGTATGAATTTTCACCGTTTTCATTCGCTTGTGTGATAGAATACTGTAAAAAAACAAAGCGGAGATGTTTGGATATGGAAAAATATGATGCCACTTTGCTCTCGCAAATTTGGGACTCTATACAAATGCTCGATACCAAGGCGAGCATTGAGGAAACATGCATAACGCCTGAATTGGAGTCATTAGACCAAGCACTTGCCGATTCGCTTAACGAGGAGCAAAAAGATCTTTTTCACAGATACTCCGATTTACTCTCCGAGCTTAACCGCGTTTGTGAGCGCGAAGCCTTTATCAAGGGTGTGAAATTTGCTACCGCATATCTTGCCGAGGCGGCTGATAAGTGATATAATTGCGGTTTGTTTATGTGGGTTACAGCACCTCATCCGGCGGCTTTGCCGCCACCTTCTCCGGCAGAGAAGGCTTTATTTTTGAAAATATTTAGTAATTTTGTTTTACTTATTGACAATATCTCTCGGTTATGATAAAATCTATTGTTAGTAACTAGATTGGCTTTTTGCCTTTTCGCTAATAATTTTCGTAAAATAACCGATATATCGGAGGTTAATATGGATAAGAAAAATTTGAGAATCGAAACAAAGTGCGTTCAGGGCGGCTACGCTCCCGGTAACGGTGAGCCTAGACAGATTCCCATCGTTCAAAGCACTACCTTCAAATATTCCACGAGCGAGGATATGGGCAAGCTCTTCGACCTTGAGGCGTCGGGCTACTTCTACTCCCGACTCCAGAACCCCACCTGCGACACGGTTGCGGCTCGCATCTGCGCTCTTGAGGGCGGCAGCGCGGCTATGCTTACCTCGTCGGGTCAGGCGGCAAACTTCTTCGCAGTTTTTAACATTGCATCAAACGGCGACCACGTTGTTGCTTCGAGCGCAATTTACGGCGGAACGTACAACCTCTTTGCCGTTACTATGAAGAGAATGGGCGTGGACTTCACCTTCGTTGCGCCTAACTGCACGGAGGACGAGCTTCGCGCGGCTATTCGCCCGAACACCAAGGCGGTCTTTGGCGAGACTATCGCTAATCCTGCGCTCTCGGTGCTTGACATCGAGCTTTACGCTCGCGTTGCACACGAAAGCGGTGTTCCGCTTATTATAGATAATACCTTTGCGACTCCTATAAACTGCCGTCCGTTCGAGTGGGGTGCGGATATCGTTACTCATTCGACCACCAAGTATATGGACGGTCACGGCTCGGCTGTCGGTGGCTGTATAGTTGATTCGGGTAAGTTTGACTGGGCGGCATCGGGCAAGTTCGACTGCCTTTGCACTCCCGACGAAAGCTATCACGGTGTGAACTACTACGAGAGATTCGGCAAGGAGGGTGCATTTATCACCAAGGCAACCGCGCAGCTTATGCGTGACTTCGGCTGCACGCAGTCTCCTCAGTCGGCATTCATTCTGGGACTCGGACTCGAATCCCTGCACGTTCGTGTAGCAAGACACTGCGAGAACGCAATGAAGGTTGCAAAGTTCTTAAAATCTCACAAGAATGTCACCTGGGTAAAATACCCCAATCTTGAGGGCGACGAGTACTACGAGCTTGCAAAGAAGTATCTTCCTAACGGCTCCTGCGGAGTTGTCAGCTTCGGTGTTAAGGGCGGCAGAGACGCTGCCGAGAAGTTCATGAAGAATATGAAGCTCGGTGCAATTGAGACCCACGTTGCCGATGCTCGCACCTGCTGTCTGCACCCTGCAAGCACAACTCACCGTCAGATGAACGACGAGGAGCTCGCGGTGGCAGGCGTATCGCCCGACCTTATCCGCTACTCCTGCGGAATTGAGAGCGCAGAGGATCTTATCGAGGATCTTAGAGAGGCTCTTGCATCTATTGACTAATTATAGCCGTAAGGGAATCAAACTCACAAGCCCTACGGCGAGAAATTTTAGCATCTTTTCTCGTATTTTGCCTTGTAAAGTCCACACTTGACTTCGGCAAAATCCAAAAAAATCTATCAAAAATTTATTTGCCGTATGGTGCGAAGCAGTTTTGAATGAATAGATTTTTTCATAGACAAGCCAATTTTTTCGCAGAATATGCGGATATTGAAGAAAAAATCGGTGACGTATATGGGAAAATCTATCATTCAAAACCTTGTTAGTTCGATTCCCTTACGGCTAAGAAAGGTATCGACGTAATGCCGATAAAAATACCAAACGAGCTTCCGGCGGTCAAAACGCTGGAAAATGAAAATATCTTCGTAATGACCGAGAATCGTGCGATAACGCAGGATATCCGTCCTCTGAAGATACTTATTCTCAATCTGATGCCCACGAAAATCGACACCGAAACACAGCTTTCGCGCCTACTCGGCAACACTCCCTTGCAGGTGGAAATCGAGCTTATCCGTACCAGCACGCATCAGTCGAAGAACACGAAGGAGGAGCATCTGCTCGCGTTCTACAAGGAGTTCCCCGACGTCAAGAATAACTACTACGACGGTATGATAATCACGGGTGCGCCCGTTGAGAAAATGGAGTTCGAGGAGGTTGACTACTGGCCCGAGCTCTGCGAGATAATGGAATGGTCAAAGTCGCACGTGCATTCGACGCTTCACATCTGCTGGGGCGCGCAGGCGGGACTCTACTACCATTTCGGAGTCAAGAAATATATGATGGACGAGAAGCTCTCGGGCGTTTACGCGCACACGGTTGACTACAAGCGTTCTATCCTTTTCCGTGGCTTTGACGACGTGTTCTACGTTCCGCACTCGCGCTACACCACCGTGAAGCGTGAGGATATTGAGGCAGTAGAGGGACTTGAGATTCTATCCTCGTCGGAGAAGGCAGGAGTTTACGCCGTCAAGACACCGAACGGCAAGCAGATTTTCGTCACGGGTCACTCGGAGTACGATGCCGACACGCTGAACAAGGAATACACTCGCGACAAGAAAGCAGGTCTTAACCCTAAGATTCCCGAGAACTACTTCCCGGGCGACGATGACACCAAGCCGCCTATGATTACCTGGCGCAGTCACGCGACGCTTCTCTTCACCAACTGGCTCAACTACTTCGTCTACCAGACGACTCCGTATGATATTATGGAGATAGGAAATAAAATTAAATAAAAAAAGAGCAAAGGCGCTTTTTTCCGCCTTTGCTCTTTTTTGCGCGAAAATCAGTCCTCAAGCAGCTCTGCCATATAGGGATCTGCCTTCAGAAGCCATGCGTCGATGTCCTCGTTCGTCCTGCAGGATTCGAGAGGCTCGCCGTAGGCGCGCTCAATAGAGGTGCGCTTTTTCTTCAACTTTGCCTGATTGCTTGTATTTTTAAGGTTGAGCTTTGCCGCTATCATTGAAATTAACATTTTCATTTTTCCTTTCTCCGTGCCTCGATTTTATTATTGACCTTTTGCCTCAATTATATATCGGAAAAATGAAAAAGGCAACCTACTCTTAAATCGTACATCTCTACCGATTTGCAAAACAGGTAGCCTGAAAGTAGAATTAGATATGTTTTGATACTTTTTGCAAATTAAAGTTTACAAATAACAAAGCAGAGCGCTTTTTCGCGCTCTGTTTCTTTTTGTTTTTCTATATACTATTTTTCTATCGTTGCCTTGATTTTCTCAAGTGCTTCTTCCCCGGAAATTCCGAGAACTATTGAAAACTCGGTAGCAAGCAGCCTTTCCGCCTTTTGCTTAACCGTCTCGTCGGCAAGAAAATTCTTCTTGCCCGTCTCGGTGCGTCTGAGCCCACTCTCGTAGATAGCGCGAATCATCGCAAG
>CAYXAC010000038.1:8187-8539 GCA_964463025.1 uncultured Ruminococcus sp. | reverse complement strand
GTGATGCTCGTGGTCATGGCAACCACAGTCGCAGTGCTCGTCGTGGTCATGGTGGTGATGCTCGTGATGGTGGTGATGCTCTGTCTCAAGCGCCTTTACAGCATCCTCAAGAGTGTCACGCTTCTCCATAGCGGCAAGAATGTCCTTGCCGTCAAGGTTGTCCCAAGGGGTTGTGACAATAGTTGCTCCCTCGTTATGCTCACGAAGAAGCGCTACGCACTCGGCAATTTTCTCGTCCTTTGCACTCTGGGTGTGCGAGAGGACTATCGCAGAGGCGTTCTTAATCTGGTCGTTGTAGAACTCGCCGAAATTCTTCATATACATCTTGCATTTGGATGCGTCCGCAACAGTT
>CAYXAC010000038.1:0-8177 GCA_964463025.1 uncultured Ruminococcus sp. | reverse complement strand
CAACGGTGGTGAAGCAGTTGAGCTGTGCGCCAACACCTGCGTTATCTACCGCCTTGATAACGTCGGAGAGCTTGCCGACGCCCGAGGGCTCTATGATTACACGGTCGGGACTGTATTCTTCAAGCACCTTGACAAGCGCCTTGGAGAAATCGCCAACGAGCGAGCAACAGATGCAACCCGAATTCATCTCGGTGATGTTGATACCTGCATCAGCAAGGAAGCCGCCGTCGATGCCTATCTCGCCGAATTCGTTCTCAATAAGCACGAGCTTTTCACCTGCGTAGGCTTCCTTGATAAGCTTCTTAATCAAAGTGGTTTTGCCTGCTCCGAGGAAGCCGGAAAATATATCAATTTTTGTCATTTTGTTTGCTCCTTATGGCAATATTTTTACAAATACTATTTTACTACAAACATATAAAAAAGTCAAGGGAAAATGATTGGAAATAGAAAAAGCGGAGAGCGTGATGCTCTCCGCAAAAGACTTTTCCCAACGTGAAGATATCTCCAAAAACGCCCGATAAGCTATTTATTAGCTATTGTAATGAATAGTCATATATTGGAAAGAATATTTATTGTTGACATCTATATCAATAGACTCCCACTCAGATTGGCTGCCACTGTAGTATATATCGGTTAGCTTAGTGCACGAAGAAAATATATTGTAACCAATGCTTTTAACACTAGCCGGAATATTGATGCTTGTTAAAGCTTTACAATATGTAAACGCAGCATCATAAATAGTTTCAAGATTTGAAGGAAGTGTTATGTCCGTTAATGCCGAGCAATGGCTAAATGCATGCTTTCCAATGTATTTCAGTTTGCTTTCCGGAGTGAACTTTACACTCTTTAGTGAAGAACAATGGTAAAAGGCATTTTCATTTATAGTAATAACGCTTGAAGGGATTGTGATGCTTGTAAGTGAATCACAGTAATAAAATGCACTTTGTCCAATAGAAGTTAGACGGCTACCGTCAGCAAACGTTACAGTTTCAAGATTACTGCAATTAGTAAATGCTTTATTATCAATATAAGTGACTGTTGAAGGAATTATAACGTTGGTCATTGAACTATACTCTAGTGCACTGTGACCAATACCAATTACTTTTTCACCAATCGGTGAGATGAGCGGAATTACAACCTCAGCATCCTTTTTGCAGGTTCCAACATCACTGACATAGCAGGTTCCGTTACCGTTCGAGGTAAATACAAGTCCATCACTATATTCATATTGGACAACAAAACCGCAATTTTGACAAACGCAGTCAATTATATTATGTCCTGTCGCATTGACGCTTTGCGTTTCTTTATATCCGCAAGCACATTCTCTTTCTTTTTCTCCCCTTATTTCACAAGCAGGCTCAGAAACAGTTGTCCAATCACCAAACTTATGTCCGGGTGCACTAATAATATTTTGCTTTACAAAAACAAATCCACACTTGCTGCAATGCTTCCCCTCGGTAAGACCAGATTTAGTACAGGTTACTGCTACAGCTTTGTCAACCACTTCGGTGTGCCCGAGTACGCTAATTTCAGTCTGCTCAACAAATACGATACCGCAAGCACTGCAATGCTTGCCCTCAGTAAGCCCCGCAGACGTACATGTTGGAGCAACCGCAGAATCTGTAACCTCGGTATGTCCAAGCGGATCTACATTTTTTTGCTCTATCAAGGTAACACCGCAGGTATCACAATGCTTTCCTTCCGTTAGTCCGCGATCTGTGCACGTTGCCTTGACTGCATTGTCTATAATTTCCGAGTGACCAATGGAATCTATAATTACGGCAGACCTTTCGCCGCAGAAACAAGTTCCAATTTTTTCACCATTCTGTGTGCAGGTAGGCGCAATGATAACTACCCAATTTTCAAAGGTATGTCCAAGTGCAGAAATGTTTTTTTGCTCGATTAGAATTTCTTTACAGATATTACAATGTTTGCCCTCTGTAAGTCCTGTTGATGTACACGTTGGAACAACAGCCGCATCAATTACTTCTATATGATCTGTTGCACCTACAACTTTAGCAGTTCTGCTAATCTGCACCTTACAATTTCCGATACTGCAATAAACAACCTCGTCGTAGCTTCCGTCAGTTGTACAAGTTGCTTCAATCTTGTTTTCAACCACTGATGCCGCGGGAACGTGTGCAACCTTATTTAATTTTACGCTAGTTCTAGAAAGCTCTGTGTTACATACCGTGCAGTAAACTACGCTATCATAGCTTCCTTCAGAATAGCAAGTTGGTTCAATTCTGTTTTCTTCAACCGGAGTTCCGTCAGTATGGGGAAACTCGTCGGTGATTATCTTTTTTCTCGAAAGTTCCTTATATCCACAGTCGGCATCAAGACAATAAACGACCTCGTCATAACTGCCCTTGCTGGTACAGGTAACCTCGACTTTATTTTCAATAACCGCACTTCCGGGGTGATGTTCAAGTTGATCGATAGTGTGCTTTGTTCTCTCAAACTCGGTGTGGCACTCAGCAACAGAGCAATAAACTACCATATCGTAGCTACCGTCCTTCTCATAGGCAGGATCAACTCTGTTTTCTTCGACCGCAGGTGCAGGAGTGTGTGCTTGTTTATCAATAACTACGGTGCTTCTTTCCAATTCCGCGCCACATTCAGGAACAGAGCAATAAATCACTAAATCCTTGCTACCCGTTTGATAACAGGTGGAATCAATGAGGTTTTCCTCAACCGGAGATGCCGAAGTGTGCTCGACCATAGGAGTCGTGTGATGCGCTCTTTCAAGCTCGGCACCGCAGTCGGAGCAGTAAATTACTGTGTCATAGTTTCCCTCGCTATAACAGGTTGCATCAACAACATTCTCTGTTACCGCGTCACCGTGGATATGCTTGAGCATAGGAATTCTGTGAGAGGTTTCGGATATCTTATCTCCGCACGTGGAGCAATAGGCAACCATTTTGTAGTTACCGTCTGCCTCATACGTAGGCTCGACTCTATCCTCCTCTACAGCCTCCGCAGGAGTGTGACCGAGAGAATTCACCACCTCGTTCTGCTTTTCTCCACAGGTGCAAGAGCGCACCTTTTCACCACTCTCGGTACAGGTAGGCTTTACCGTAAAATTCCATTCGCCAAACTCGTGGGTGTGAGACGGTGTACTATTATTGCCGCCACAAGATGCGAATGTGCATACGATTTCTACCAAAAGTATGCAGGCCAAAATAACCTTTTTCATTTTCTTTTCTCCTTTTATCGTTATTTCGGTAAAATAAAAGATGCGCCAACCGAAGTCGGCGCACCGAAAAACGCATGGCTCCAATTGTCGCCAAACAAAATTACTTAGCCGCATTTCTATAGAGGATGCATAAAAGGGAGCATGCGTTTTTACCGAAATAAAAACACATCCCCTACAAAAATGCAAAAAGCGACTATTTAATTTTGTTTGGCGATTTCATTATATCACAAGATAGTTCAAAAATCAATAGTTTTTATTTTTTGTAGAAAAGTATTGACATAGCGTGATAACTGTGGTAGAATATGCGTATAAGATAGAGGCGCACCTTTACGAAGAGTATTGCACAGTGATGGCTGCCGAAGCCGTGCAGGAAAGGCGTGGGTGCCGAAGCGGATGCTGTGGCAGGCATCTTTTGCTGGCAATACGGAGAATATCCGTAGTGCTGTCGCTTATTGCGTTGGGCTATCATTTCTTTGGACATTCTCTTGATTTTAGGTGTCTTTATAGAGGGTAGCTGTTTTGCGGCTATCTTTTTTATTTTGATTTTTCGGGACGTCCGGCGTTCTCGCTGCGACTCGGTCACGCTTGAGGGAAAACAACACTCTGTTGTTTTCTTACACTCTCGCGCCGCTTCGCTACGTCCCCTACCACGATGGAATTTTATTGGAGGATCATATAAAATGAAAAACACAGTATTTACAGGTGCGGCAACTGCTATCGTGACACCTCTCACCAAGGACGGTATTGATTACGAGCAGTTCGGTCGCCTTATAGAATGGCAGATCGCCGAGGGTATTGACGCTATTGTTGCGGTCGGTACTACGGGTGAGGGCTCTACCCTCAACGATGAGGAGCATAAGGCTGCTATAAAGTTCTGCGTTGATAAGGTTGCAGGTCGAGTTCCTGTTATTGCGGGAACAGGCTCGAACGATACGGCGTATGCTATCGAGCTGACTAAATTCTCCTGCGAGGTTGGCGCTGACGCGATGCTTCTCGTTACTCCCTATTATAACAAGGCTACGCAGAAGGGACTTATCGAGTCCTTCCGCGCTATTGCAGATGCTTCTACCAAGCCCTGCATACTTTATAACGTGCCCTCTAGAACTGGCTGTAATCTGCTTCCCTCCTCTGTTGCGGTGCTTGCGGAGCATCCGAATATTGTGGCTATCAAGGAGGCGTGCGGAAATATTTCACAGGTGGCGGAGCTTTGCGCTCTCGTTGGCGACAAGATTGACGTTTACTCGGGTAATGACGATCAGATCGTTCCTATCCTTTCGCTTGGTGGTAAGGGTGTAATTTCTGTGCTTTCGAATATCATGCCTCGCGCTACTGTTAAGATGTGCCGTGATTATATGAGCGGCAACGTTGAGGCTGCAAGACGAGCACAGCTTGATTTGCTTCCGCTTATCAACGCGCTCTTCTGCGAGGTCAATCCCATTCCCGTCAAGGCGGCGGTTGCAGCTATGGGCTACTGTGAGAATTACCTCAGACTTCCCCTCACTCCTATGGAAAAGGAGCACGAGGCGACTCTGCTCGCTCTTATGAAGGAACAAAATCTGATTTAAGAGGTTTTATATGAACATATTACTAAACGGCATTCTCGGATATATGGGCCGAGAGGTCGCAAAGCTCTGCGATGCAGGATACCGAGGCGCAAGACTTGCATTTGGAGTAGATCCATCGTGTGACGGTAATACTAAAGATGCGGTATATCCTTCTTTTGACGAGGTTATCTCGGTTGATGGAGTTGACTGCATAGTAGATTTCTCGCATCACAGCGTTACGCCTGCCCTGCTCGATTTTGCAAAGGAAAAGAGGCTGCCTCTTGTGCTTGCAACCACCGGTCACACGGACGAGGAGAAGGCACAGATTATAGAAGCGGCGGCTGATATTCCGATTTTCTATTCGGGCAATATGTCGCTCGGAATTGCGCTGCTCATTGAGCTTGCAAAGACGGCGGCACAGGCGATGCCTGAGGCGCAGATAGAGATAATCGAGAAGCATCACAACCGCAAGGTTGATGCTCCGAGCGGCACTGCTCTAATGCTTGCGAATGCTATATGCGAGGTGCGCCCCGAGGCTTACGCAAACTGCGGAAGAAGCGGCCAGGGCAAGCGCACGAGTGAGGAAATCGGCATACACTCTATAAGAATGGGCAATATAGTTGGTGAGCACGAGGTGATTATCGGTACGGATAATCAGACTATAACCCTAAAGCACGAGGCGCATAATCGCGCGCTCTTTGCCGAGGGTGCTCTGGCGGCGGCAAGCTTCGTTATAGAGCAGGCGCCGGGACTCTACGATATGAACAGCATGATCTCGGGTGTAAAGAGAGCCGAGGATACTATTATTAGCGCTGATTAACAAGGAGAAAATATGCGAGTTGCAATATATGGATACGGAAATCTTGGTAAGGGAGTCGAGTGTGCGGTTAAATATCACACCGACTGCGAGCTGATTTGCGTATTCACAAGGCGTGCACCCGAAGCGGTAAAGACCGTAAGCGGTGTGCCTGTTTATCACATAGATAGGATTGACGAATTTGTAGGCAAGATTGACGTGCTTATCCTCTGCGGAGGAAGCGCTACAGACCTGCCCGAGATGACTCCTGCTCTGGCGAAAAAGTTCAATGTAATCGACAGCTTCGACACGCACGCAAAGATACCCGAGCATTTTGCGCGGGTTGACAAGGCGGCAAAGGAAGGCGGCCATGCCGCGCTAATTTCAGCAGGTTGGGATCCGGGACTTTTCTCGATTTCCAGGGTTTATTCTTCGGCAGTTTTGCCTGACGGCGCTGATTACACCTTCTGGGGACGCGGAGTGAGTCAGGGACATTCCGATGCAATAAGACGCATTGAGGGTGTTCTTGATGCAAGACAGTACACCGTTCCCGTACCCGAGGCACTTGAGGCGGTGAGGGGCGGAAATTGCCCTGCTCTTACGACCAGAGAAAAGCACAGGAGAGAATGCTACGTTGTGGCAGAGGAAGGCGCAGATAAGGGACGCATTGAGCGCGAAATTAAGACGATGCCCAACTACTTTGCCGACTATGATACTACCGTTACTTTTATCACGGCAGAGGAGCTAAAGAAGAATCACGCTGGACTTCCCCACGGCGGCTCGGTTATCAGAAGCGGTGTTACAGGCTTTGAGGGTGAGCACAAGCACACGATTGAGTATAAACTCACGCTTGACTCGAATCCCGAGTTCACCGCAAGCGTACTTGTGGCTTACGCAAGGGCGGTATACAGAATGGCAAGTCGCGGTCAGAGTGGCTGCAAGACGGTGCTTGACGTTGCGCCTGCCGATCTTTCGATGATGAGCGCTGACGAGCTTCGTGCGAAGATGCTTTAATATTTTATTTTGAGGTTTTGCTTTGATTTTAACTGATAGAAAAAACGAGATGATATGCGAAAATCTTTCGCGCTCGGAGTCGGGCGAGCTCTGCTTTGCGGGTATGGCGCTCTCCCCTCTTGCAAAAGAGTACGGAACTCCGCTTTACCTCTACGACGAGGAGAGAATCCGCGAAAGATGCAAAACATATAAGACGGCAGTCGACAAAGCCTTTGATGGTCGCGGCCGGGTGCTTTATGCCTCCAAGGCGGCATCGTTCAAGAGGCTGTATGAAATTATGAAGGAAGAGGAAATGGGCATTGACGTGGTTTCTCGCGGCGAGATATACACGGCAATCAAGGCAGGATTCCCACTTGAGAAGGCTTATTTTCACTCTAATAATAAGACCGACGAGGATATTGAATATGCGATAGAATCGGGAGTTGGTTACTTCGTGTGCGATAACGAGGAGGAGATTTTCGCTATCGAGAGAATCGCGGGCGAAAAAGGAATTGTACAAAAGGTGCTGCTCCGCCTGACACCCGGAATTGATCCGCATACCTATGCAGCGGTTGCGACAGGCAAAGTGGACTCGAAATTCGGCTCTGCCATTGAAACCGGACAGGCTATGGCGATCACCCAACTGGCGCTCGCACTTGAGAACGTAAAGCTGATGGGCTTCCATTGTCACGTTGGCTCGCAGGTTTTTGACTCCGACGTTTATCTGCGCGCGTCCGAGGTTATGCTTGAGTTCGTGAGCGAGGTTAACCGAGAGCTCGGTTATCTTGCCGAGGAGCTTGACATTGGCGGCGGTTACGGTGTGAGATACGTCGAGGAGCAACCGACTATTGATATTGCGGAAAATATCGCATCGGTTGGCGAATTTATGAAGAATAAAGCTCGCGAGCTTGGTATTTCCCTGCCCGTTGTTACGTTCGAACCCGGAAGAAGCATTGTGGCTGATGCGGGACTCACTCTTTACACCGTTGGAACAGTAAAGAATATTCCCGGCTATAAGACCTACGTTTCGGTTGACGGCGGTATGACCGATAACCCAAGATTCGCTCTCTACGGCTCTCCATATACCATTCTGCCCGTAGCGCGCGATATAGACGATGCTATGACCTGCTCTGTAGTAGGCAGATGCTGTGAAAGCGGTGATATTCTGCAGGAGAACATACCGATGCCAAAGGATATAGGGCGCGGTGAGTTGATCGCTTGTCTGACGACAGGCGCGTACCATTACTCAATGGCGTCGAACTATAACAGAATCCCGAGACCACCCGTTGTTATGCTTAAAGATGGCGAAAGCTATCTCGCGGTTAAGCGTGAGAGTCTTGGGGATATAACGGGATTGGATATATAAAACACAAAAACAACTCTGTAAAAGCAAAATCCTTTTACAGAGTTGTTTTTTGTTCCTGTTATTTATATAGAATCTCTACATTTGTTGCATTAGCACCTTTACCGCTATAACCGGGCGAAGGAGTACCAAAGAACCAACCACCAGCGTTTCCACCGGCTCCACCACCGCCACCGGCAATAGTAATATTGCTCTTTGAAAATCCTTCTCCAAACGAAACTTGTATGGATTTAGCAGAAATAGCCATAGCACCGTTTCCACCGGTGCCCCCATCGTTTCCAACAG
>CAYXAC010000037.1:0-8735 GCA_964463025.1 uncultured Ruminococcus sp. | reverse complement strand
GCAACCTTAACATTTGCCATTTTGAAAATCCTCCAAAATATAAAAAATTTTTATTTTTAACTCGTATTTTTCGTGAATAATCTCACGACTATTGTTAATTATATCACAATATTTTGAAATATACAATAGTTTATGCAAATTTTTGGTATTTTTGTGAAACTTTTTCTTTTGAGAGCGCTTCTTTACCCAAGTTTTGTGTACTTTTTATCATTTTGCGGTGTATTTCCCATTTTTTTCGCATTTTACTTGAAATATGCTACAAAGCGTGGTATACTAATAAAGTACTGACAGAGTAGAAGACTACGCGTTTTAGTGCTGTGCGGACGGGGAGTTGCCGCACGGACGAAAGATCTCGATCGCGGTGTAGCCTTCGCATCCCACTGTTGCCTATAGACTTCTGGGCACTATGCCCTTTTGCCTTCGGGTACAGATTTATGGGAATCTGTATTTGGAGGTGTTTTTTTATGTCAAAAAGTCCAAAACAGAATATCTCGCTTAAAATGATTGCTACGCTCGCAATGCTGGTGGCAATAAGTATTGTTCTTGGCAAATTTCTTGCAATACCAGTAGGCGATGTGCTTCGCTTCAGCTTTGAGAATCTACCTATAATCTTTGCGGGAATAACTTTTGGTGCGATTCCGGCAGTGCTGGTGGCGGTCACTGCCGATATTCTCGGGTGTATTCTAGTCGGCTTTGCGATAAATCCCATCGTTACACTTGGCGCGGCGACTATCGGCGTTGTATCTGGCATTGTGCCGCAGCTCATCAGGAAGCACAAGTCAATCAGCCGTGTGCCGCTAATCATTATCACCGTCGCGTTATCACATCTTTGTGGCTCTGTACTGATCAAAACCTTCGGTCTCGCAGTCTTTTACGATATACCCATACCCCTGCTTATGATATGGCGATTTCTTAACTATACGGTGGTTGGCGCGCTCGAAATTCTCATCATTTCCGTTCTGCTTGAACGCGACGGCATGCGCCGTCAAATAGAACAAATTCTGTCAAAAAGCAAATAATCATTTACATTTAGAGGTATTTTTAGTGAATTACGACAAAACACTTGAATATATACATTCCTCAAGCTCGGTGTTTTGCAAGCCCGGTCTTGAGAGGATAAACGAGCTTTTGAAATCTCTCGGGCATCCCGAAAAAGACATTAAATATATCCATGTCGCGGGAACCAATGGCAAAGGCTCGACATCGTCAATGCTCGCAGAGATTCTTATGGCAGCGGGATATAAGGTAGGACTTTACACCTCGCCCTACGTAAGACGGTTTAACGAGCGAATGAGAATTTCGGGAGTCGAGATTTCGGACAGCGAGCTTGTAGAAATTACCGAGCTTGTGCGCCCGATAACCGATGCTATGACCGACAAGCCGACGGAATTTGAGCTGATAACGGCTATTGCCTTTGAGTACTTCCGCAGGGGTGGATGTGACGTCGTGGTGCTCGAGGTTGGAATGGGTGGTAGATTCGACTCTACCAACGTTATTGACTCCCCCTTGCTCTCGATAATCACAGGAATTTCGCTCGACCACGTTGCCTTTCTCGGTGATACCGTAGAAAAAATCGCCTTCGAGAAGGCGGGTATTATAAAGGAAAATTGCCCCGTGCTCTTCGGTGGCAACGACGGCTCTGCGCTGTCAGTTATACGCAAGGTAGCAGAGGAAAAACGCGCGCCGCTTCATACCGTAGAGCATACGGCGCTTCGTGTGAAAAAATCTGATCTTTCGGGAAGCGAATTTTCATATAAAGAATGGAAAAACGCGAGGATCTCCCTGCTCGGCTTTTACCAGCCGAGAAACGCAGCAATCGTTCTGGAGGCTGTGGATATACTCCGCGGTCGCGGGCTTGCAATCAGCGACACGGCGGTGCGGCAAGGACTTTTATCGACCTCGTGGCCTGCGAGGTTCGAGATCATTCTCGACTCGCCTACCGTCATCTTCGACGGTGCACATAATGCCGAGGGCATTGCGGCGGCGGTTGAGAGCATTAAGATGTATTTTGGTGAGAAAAAAGTTGTTATCTTTACCGGAGTTCTATCCGACAAGGACTACCGCCTGATAGCCAAAAATATTGCTGAGGTGGCGTCGAGCGCGTTTGTAATTACACCCGATAACCCAAGGGCGCTTTCAGCAAAGAAATACGCAGAAATACTGGCTACAAACGGAGTTGACGCCACTCCGTGCGAGAGCATAGAGGAGGCACTTAAAAAGGGCGTGGCGACCGCTATCAAGCATAACACAGCACTTTGCTGCCTCGGATCTCTCTACACCTACGGAGATGTATTGGATGCTATCAAAAAAATTGCTACAAGCATTACGTGATTATTATATATAATATATATGTAGAAAAGAGCAACAGACGAATCTGTTGCTCTTTTCGTTTATATTAGTTTTGCTTTGCTAAAGATGAATTATCTCCAGAATACGTATTTTTCCTTCTTGGACTTTACGCAAACAATCGCGATGATAATAGCAACACCGGCTACTGCAGCTGCAATAATGATAATAAGCATTGTATCAATACCATTGTTATCATCTACAGGCTCCTCGGGCTGTTCAGGCTCCTCGGGCTGCTCAGGCTCCTCGGGCTGCTCAGACCCCTCCACAGACGGCTGCTTAGGCTCCCCGCCCTGTTCACGCTCCTCATCAGACTGCACTTCTATATCAATTGTGTATGGTATAGAGGATCCATCAACAAAGGTGATTGTAACAACAATCTTATCCTTGGACTCAGACTCTTCATAAGTAATTGACTTGACACTATCTTTAACGGACACGTTAAGATCGGTATCACCAATCCACCAGTTGCCGTTCTCGCCAACATAAAGAGATCTCATTACGATATAATCACCGTCGGTAGCAGGAATAGCGATACTATCCTCTGCAATATACGCTGTTACATCAACGTTGTAGGTACCGCTCTCAATTACGAGAATGCCAAGAGAAGCGGGATTAACAAGACCTGCGCCCTCACCGGCAACTACTGTAGATTTTATGAGAGTTACGGTATAGTTCTCGCCAATTTCAAATGCATATTCGCCTGCTTTTACATTGAATACAACGTTCTCAACAACTGCCTGCGCATCATCAGCATTGCCCTGAACGGTAACCGTACCGGTAATTTTAACATTCTGAATATACGCGTCGTAATCCGGGATGGTCACTTTGTCGGTAAATTCGCCAGCAATGATGGATGCACCTTCGTAAATTACTACGTTGCCAACAATGCTACCGTTAACGAACACATGCTTGTTCTTGGGAATTTCAATAGAAGCATCAATGTTGCCATTTACGTAAATAGTATCCTTGTTAAGATCGGCAAATGCTGCCTCGAGCTCGGTTACATTGTCAACCAATACTTCGTTGTCTTTAAGCTTGCGAACATTATAGTTGATATAGTCGTTATAGTCGTCATAGTCGTCGTTGTCTTCCATACAAATGTAGCCTTCCTTGACGTAACTAGGATCAAGAGTCTTGAAGCTACCGCCGGAAATGGCGCCGATAGGGGTAGAAACGCCATCCTTCCAAGTGCATACCCAAACTTCAGCGTGGTAAGTACCACCGGTAATTGCGATATCAAACGCGGCAACGGTATTAATCATGGTAATGTAAGTAATGCCGTCTACTACAGCGTCGTCAATGTTGATGTCAAATCCGCTTGCATCGGTATCGCCGCAGAAGTAAATTGCATAATCAGCGACGTTGGGAGTAAATTTAGCACCTGTGATGGTGAGTTCGCCAAGATTCTTGTCTGCACTGGCATCCTGCATATAAACCGTACCATTGATTTCACCACCAGTAATGTTGATGATATTCTTGCAACTGGTACTATTAGCAAATCCATGAACAGCAACAACAGCCTGTGGTGCATTAATCGTACCACCCTTAATGTTAAGAGTCGCATTACCGTCGCTGCCGTTAGTAATGTTATCAATAACAAACTTTTCGACGTCGGTAGCTACAGAGGAGATCTCGATAGTACCGCTCTCAACAGTGAGAGTACCGCACTGATTGCTGATTGTAGCAACTACATAAGCCCCTGCATTGTCTACAGTACCCTTGAAGTTGTAAGAAATCTTACCTTCGCTCTCGCTATTGCTATTTTTAATAGTAAGCTTACCCTTGTTAACGATAAGAGAATTGTTAGCAGTAATCTGCTCGGTTACTTCCTTGCTGATAGTGCAGCCGTTAAGATCAAGAGTGATATCCTTACCTTCGGGAATCACAATAGTTCCCTCCGCAGTAATATCTTCCTTAAGAGTAATTGTGATTGAACCGAAAGATTTGTCAATTATGTAATTAATAGCACTATCATTTCTTGCAACGTAGTCACCATAAATATCAAGGTTAATGGGATTGATAGAACCATACTCGATAACTCTATTACTATTAGAGGAAGCTGTTTCAAATGTGTTGTTGCGATTGAAGATATCGAAATTAAGGCGTCCTTCTACTGCTACCTGATCATAGTTAGCACCAAAGTCTGCAGCGGTGAAATTAGATACCCACAGAGCAACCTCTTTGCCACGGATTGTCGACCCGACGATAGAGAGTGTGTTCTTGTCGGAACCGCTATTCAGTACACAAATGGCAACGTCAGTGGAAGTGATACTTGAGTTATCAATGTCAAGAGTAGCTGTACCCAAAGAATTGTCAAGGCAAGCAACGAATGCCTTCTCGGACTCGCAATTATTAGATACTGTAGTACCCTTTATATTAAGAACACCGCCTGCGGTGATGTTAAAGATGCTAGTGGTATGACCCGAGCCACTAACTCCCTCGCTATAGTTAAGCTCTACAGTACCATTCTTAATGGTGAGATTTCCAAGAATATTAAACATATTGTAATTGGAGCCACTAGCATTGGAGGTACCGATAAGCTTTTTCCCATTCAAATCAATGGTAACAACCTTGCCCGCAGGAATAACAATGGTAGAATCGGCATCAATTTCAATATTATAACCTTCAAGTTCAGATTCGGCGTTGAAATAGATAATGTCGTGATTTTCCGCAGCTGCCAAAGCATCTTCGAGAGAGCCGTAAGGCTTAGTGTTGTTAATATACACAGCGGGTTTAAGCCAGGACTCTACGCCGTCTATGATAAGAGAACCGGAGTTGCTAGAGAACCTTTTTTCAGGAGTGTATGCACCGCCATGGATATTGTATCCGTTTTCAGTACTACAATTGGTGAAGGTTACGGTGTAGCCCTGCTCGTTGTACCATACACCTGCGATACCACCGATATTGGTAGCACCTGCGGGAACTTCGATTTCACCGGTATAAGTTACGTTTTCAAAGTTGTTACCGTAATGAGCAATACCGGTGATACCACCAATATTACGAACGTTACCCTTAACCTTGATGTTTGAAGTAATGTTCTTGAAGGTGTGGTCACCCTCACCCATGTAACCGATTACGCCACCAACATATGTACTTTTATCAGTTCCGGAAACAGCATTTACATAAGATGTTTCATCAGCTTTAACCGTGATGTCAGTCCAATCTTCGTAAGCGTCCTTACCGCCAACCGCACCTACGTATCTAGAACCGTTAACCTCAACGTGACCTCTAACAGCTACGTTAGTATATATAGTAGTAAAGGGAGTACCTACAACTGCACCAACGTTATAGCGACCGCTTACGTTCGCATTGAAAATAGTGAGGTTCTTGACTTCGCCATCTGCAGTGTATCCGAAGAAACCTACGTCATCGTTGTTGCCGCTAATCGTAAGGTTAGAAATAAAGTGATTCTGACCATCGAAATAACCCTGGAAGTTATTAGTAGCGTTACCAATAGGTGTCCATTCTTCATTCTCCAAATCTATAGATGCGTTAAGAGCAATATATTTTTGGAAATAGCTGTTACCTGCATTAACGTCATCTCTGAACCATTCGAGCTCTTCGATATTGTTAATGAGGTAGGGATCCTCTGATGTTCCTGTGCCGCCAAGTCCGCTTACCTCCTCTGCGAACGAGGCTACAGCCATCACAGAGAACGCGAGAGTTGCGATTATCAGACATATGAGAAGTCTGATGTTCGAGTTTTTCATTTTCTTACTCCTTACATATTGTATTTAATTTATTTATAAAAAATATTTAAATTTATTTTATAATAACATTACCTCAAAATCGTGTCTAAAGTTCGCGGACACGAATTTATATTTAATTAAGCCAACATTATTTAATTTTGTATTATGTAAGCACGAAGTGCGTCATAATACAAAATGGGGTACCCCATTTTGTATTATGTAAGCACGAAGTGCGTGATAATACAAAATGGGGTACCCCATTTTTAAAAATTTTACAATTTTATATGTGTATTATACCACATGTAATATTTTTTGTCAATTAACTAATTTAACAAATTTTTCTTATTTTATTTGTATAATTTTATCAAAAGTACTATAAATTAAACGCTCATGCCCTATATTTTTGTGTCTGTTTGTATATTTTTTGCGTTTTTCGGTACAATTATTTTGTTGGAAGTCGATATCATTTTTTATAAGGAGAGAAAGACAATGAGCACAAGCAAAATTAAATCTATAAGCGCGAGGGAAATTCTCGATTCGCGCGGAAATCCCACCGTTGAAGCGAGGGTTAATCTCGGTGACAACTCCTGTGGAGTTGCATCAGTACCCTCGGGCGCGTCAACAGGCTTCTATGAGGCACACGAGCTGCGCGACGGGGACAAGTCCAGATACGGTGGTCTCGGCGTTAGACTTGCAGTCGCGAATATAGAGGAAAAAATAGCCCCTGCCCTGCTCGGTCTTGATTCGGTGAAGCAGGATGAGATAGACGCGCTTATGTGTTCTATAGATGCCAGCGAAAATAAGGAAAATTTAGGCGCGAATGCAATACTTGCCGTATCGCTTGCACTGGCAAGAGCGGCTGCGGCGCATCAGGGTGTGGAGCTTTACAGATACCTCGGCGGTGTACGAAGCTGCAGCTTCCCTGCCCCTATGTTCAATATATTGAACGGCGGACGCCATGCCGATAATAATATCGAAATTCAGGAATTTATGGTCGTTCCGCGCGGTCTGCCGACAAGCGAGGCTCTGCGTACAGGCAGCGAAATTTATCACGCTCTCGCTAAAATTCTAAAGAAGAAAGGTCTCTCGATAGCCGTTGGCGACGAGGGCGGCTTTGCGCCCAACCTGTCCTCTGATGAGGAGGCTATTCTGCTGCTTGTCGAGGCGATAGGTGCGGCAGGATATTCAACAGAAACGGTTGGAATTGCGCTTGATGTGGCGGCAAGCGAATGGTTTGAAAACGGCAGATATAAGATGCCTAAAAGCTCGACCGAAACCGCTGCGGACAAACTGATAGAATACTACTCATCACTTGTCGACAAATATCCGATAATTTCCATCGAAGACGGACTTTCGGAGGATGATTTCGCCGGCTGGTGCAAGCTGACCGAGGCTCTTGGAGATAGAATTATGCTGGTCGGTGATGACCTTTTCGTAACAAACGAAAAACGCCTTGCGCACGGCATTGAGCTTGGAGCCGGAAACGCGATTCTCATAAAGCCGAATCAAATAGGCACGCTCTCTGAGGTTATGCGCGTTATCGACCTCGCCTCGCAATCGGGCTACAAATATATTATATCGCACCGATCGGGCGAAACGGTTGACCCGTTTATTGCCGACCTCGCCGTAGCAACGAGCGCGCCGTTCATCAAAGCAGGTGCGCCATGCCGTGCCGAGCGCGTAGCGAAATATAATCGACTAATGGAAATCGAGCAGGAGTTCCTTTCTTAAATTTTATTTAACTATTGACAATCCCATATCGTTTGTGTTAAAATGGTTTTGCGACGTAATTTAATATTTCCATCACTAGGTGTGCTATGCCATTTTTAGCACGCCCACTTTCTATATACGTTAACCTTGTGATGGAAAATTGCGTCGCGGCAATGTGGGATGTTTATGATGGAGATGCGTCCTGTATTGCAGGACGCATTTTTTATTTAAGAAAGGGGTTTTATTATGCACAACTCAAACAAAGCGAAATTTCTAATTCTAATCTCCGCACTATTTGCCGTGATGCTGCTTTTGGCATCATGCAAAAGCAAACATTTTCACGAGGCATTTGAATCCAAGATCACACTTGAACCAACGTGCACGGAATACGGCGAAGAAACTCTATACTGTGACTGCGGAGAAATTTGCGGCACGGAAAGCATCGAGCCGCTAGGACACAGTTCCGGTGATAGCGGTTACTGCGCGCGTTGCGGAATAATTTTACTAGAATATAGCGACAACGGCGATGGAACCTGTTCAATAGAATCTGCCGACAGTTTGTTTTCAGGAAACGTTGTACTTCCGAATAAGTCGCCTGACGGTAAAACTATAACCGCAATCAAATCAGATGCTTTCGAGGATTGTTCGGAACTTACTAGTATAACTATCCCCGAGAGCGTTACTTACATTGGTGAAGGGGCGTTTAATGGATGCACAAGCCTTGAAAGCATTGTTTTGCCATTCATAGGTACAAGCAAAGACGCAAATACAGGGTTCAAAGATATATTTGGTGAGATTCCCAGTAGTTTGAAAAAAGTTACTATACTTAACGGTATTACTAATATCGGCAGTTCTGCATTCTATGGTTGCTCGGGACTTACTAGCATCGATATCCCAGAAAGCGTTACTAGCATTGGCGATTATGCGTTCAAGGGTTGCACAGGACTCACAAGTATCACTATACCTAGTAGCGTTACTAGCATTGGC
>CAYXAC010000036.1:0-8739 GCA_964463025.1 uncultured Ruminococcus sp. | reverse complement strand
AGGTCGTGGTCGCAAGCACGAGCTTGGAGTATCTGAACGCGTCCTCAACTGCCTCGTGCATATCGCATCTTGCAAGGTCGCTGACCGCTACCTTGACACCCTTTTCGGTGAGAGCATCTGCAAGCATGTCAACCGCTTTTTTGGTATTGCCGTAAACCGAGGTGTACGCGATGCACACGCCCTCTTCCTCGGGGCGATAGCTCGACCAGATGTCGTAAAGGTTGATGTAATAACCGAGATTCTCGGTAAGCATGGGTCCGTGCAGAGGACAGATAATCTCGATGTCGAGTCCTGCCGCCTTCTTCAAGAGTGCTTGTACCTGCGCACCATATTTGCCGACAATGCCAATGTAGTAGCGTCTTGCCTCACACGCCCATTCATCGTCTATGTCAAGCGCACCGAACTTGCCGAATCCGTCGGCAGAGAAGAGCACCTTATCATAGGAGTCGTAAGTTACGATAACCTCGGGCCAATGCACCATAGGTGCGGTAACGAAGGTGAGTGTATGCTTGCCAAGCGAGAGGATGTCAGACTCGCCTACAACTATTCTGTTGTCAGTAAACTCTGTGCCGAAGAAGTTCTTCATCATAGCGAAAGCCTTTGCCGAAGAAACGAGAGTCGCAGTGGGGAAGGCCTCGACAAACTGCATAATGCTCGAGGAATGGTCGGGCTCCATATGTTGAATTACGAGATAATCGGGAGTGCGGCTGCCGAGAGTGCTCTTGATATTCTCAATCCACTCGCTGCCAAAGCCGATGTCCACGCTGTCCATAATTGCGATTTTCTCGTCGATTATAGCGTAGGAGTTATATGCCATACCAAGCGGAACGTCATACTGTCCCTCAAATAGATCTACCTTGTGGTCGTTAACGCCGATATATTTGATGTCATTTGTGATATTCATATTCTACCTCTTTAATTTTTTTACGCCAAGATTATAGCACAAAGTAAGAAAAATATCAATATATATTAAAAAAACTTGACATAATTTTACCGAGATGTTAAAATATTTGACAGAAAATGAAAACGGAGAAAAAATATGGATATTGCATTAAAGGTTATCTACAACGTGGCGCTCTTGTTTATTATGATGCTGCCGGGAATTCTGATGAAGAAATGCAGACTGTCGGTCGACAGCTTCGGCAAGGGTATCTCGAATCTCGTTCTTTACATAGCACAGCCTGCGCTCATTTTTATGGCGTATCTTCGCCCGTACGATAAGGAAATACTGCTCAACTCGGTTTACGTTCTTGTGCTTTCGATTATAGTTCACGCGATATTCTCGGTTGTGGCTATGCTCACGTATAAAAAGGCGCCCGACGCTATGCGCCGTATGCTCCGCTTTGCGACTATATTCTCGAACGCGGCGTTTATGGGTATTCCGCTTATCTCGGCGGTGCTTGAGGATACCTACCCCGGTGCAACCGTTTACGCTTCGATTTATAATATAACCTTTAATCTGTTCCTTTGGTCGCTCGGTGTTTACATCTGCACCGATAAGCGTGACGTCAACGAGAACGGCATTGAGGACGACGTGGAGCATATCAAGTACGGTGCATCACCCTTGAAGGCGCTTTATCATCCCGTGACTATTGCGGCGATGATTGGTCTTGTGTTCTTTATTTTGCCTATTCACGATTACGTTCCTGCCATTGTGACAGAATCGTTCACAATGCTCAAAAATCTCGTTGCGCCTCTCTCAATGGTCGTAATCGGTCTGCGCCTTGCGGATATGGATTTTAAGGGCGTTTTTAAGGACAAGTATATGTATCTCTTCCTCGCTCTGCGCCATATAATTCTGCCTATCGCGGCACTTGGCGTGGTGAAGCTCGCGGGACTTATAGTACCCATAGCACCCGTTGTAGAAATGGAGGTTGTAATAATGGCAGCGGCGCCTGCGGCAACCAGCGCGACTATGTTCGCCGAAAAGTATGACTGTGACGCGAATTACGTGTCAAGGCTCGTGACGGTATCAACGCTTCTTTCGATAGTCACGATGCCTCTTATAATCATGTTTGTATAGCGGATAGCGGTCGATTTTTTTCGGCCGCTATATGAATTTCAGATGAACGTTAAAAATATAAAAATATTAAACGGTTGACAAACGCTCGAAAAAATGATAAAATTTTATGTAACCCAAAAAAGTCGTAAATTTTATGGAGAGATATGAATTTTACTAAAAATATACCCGAAATAGAGAAAAAAATACACTATACCTTCAAGGATAAGAGTCTGCTTATGCAGGCATTCACTCGCTCGAGCTTCTGCAATGAGTACAAGGGAGATGGAAAATATATCTCAAACGAGGTGCTCGAGTTCTTTGGCGACAGCGTGCTTTCTACCGCTATCGTAAGCCTTATGACGAAAGAGAAAACGAAGAGATACGAGCACGGAATTTACACCGAGCTTGACGAGGGAGATTTCTCCAATATTCGCTCCAAGCTCTCGGACAAGCGCAATCTTTCCGCCAGTATGGAGAAGCTGGGACTTCAGAGATTTCTGCTTATGGGTGAGGGTGACGCGAAGCTCGGTATCGAGAACGAGCCGTCGGTTATGGAGGACCTTTTTGAGAGTATCGTAGGCGCGGTGTATATCGACTGCGGTATGGATATGGCGAGGGTTATCAAGGTAGTTTCGGAAATACTCGACGTATCCGTTTACTTCTCGGGACGCACCGAGGTTATACAGAGCTACAAGAACGCTTTGCAGGAGTGGTGCGCCGACAAGAAGCACCGCCTGCCTCCACCCGTATATACCACCGTTTCGGAGTCAGGGCCCGACCACAAGAGAGTCTATGAGCGTGCGGTGAGCGTTGGTGACAGAGTGCTCGCGGTAGGAAAGGGAAAGAATCAGAAGGCGGCAGACAGCGCGGCTGCCGAGGCGGCACTCGAAGTGCTTAAAAGAGATAATGAAAGAACGGTAGAGGTAAAAATCGAGTCGCTTGCGGCTCTGCGCGAGTACGCTGCCAAGAATAAGCAGCCCTCGCCCGAATTCCGCGACCTCGGTGAAACCGCACGCTCGAACGCAAATATGCGTGAATATATAATCGAATGTCGCTTTATGGGCAGGTCTACCTCGGGTACTGCGGCAAGCAAGCAGGACGCGAGAGCAATAGCCGCCACAGAGATGCTGAAGGAGCTTACCAAAAGCGACAAGGCTAAGGCTAAGGCGGCTGTCAAGTCGAGTGATAAATCCAAGGTGAAAAGGAAGCTTGCCTCTGTGGTAAAGCAGAAAAGTGCTAAAAAGTCTGACAAGGTAGCTTCACCAAAGAAAATGCCTCATCAGCATAAAAAACACCTATAATACAAAGCATAGTTTACAAAAAACGGAGAAAAACATGAAAAAAACCTATCTTGAGGGCGGTAAAATCTGCACTGCACACGGTGTAAAAGGACTCGTTAAGGTCGAGCATCTTTGCGATAGCGCAAAGGTTCTTACCGACTCAAAAAGAGTATTTATAAAAGAGCGTGACGGCTCGTATACCGAGAGGGCGGTTATATCGGCATCGGTAATGGGTGCCTTCGTGCTTATGAATATTGAGGGAATAAATTCGAGAGAGGAAGCTATCGCATACCGAGGAAAAATGCTCTATCTTCACAGAGATGACGTTCCGCTTGCCGACGGCTCTATGTTTATAGCCGATATGATAGGCCTTCCCGTTTTCCACAGCGAAAGCGGTGAGTCACTTGGAGAAATCAGCGACGTGTCGGATATTGCCGGCAGACGAATTTACACGGTAAAATACGAAGGACGCGAGGTTATGATACCCGACGTTCCCGAATTCATAAAGGAGATAAGCGAGGATGGCGGAATGAAGGTTTTGCCTATCCCCGGACTTTTTGACGATGAAGTTTGACGTAATGACACTCTTTCCCGCTATGGTCGAGGGAGTTCTTTCCGAGAGCATAATCGGCAGGGCGCAAAGCGGCGGTCTTATTGAGATTGAGTGCCACAATATCCGTGACTTTTCGACCGATAAGCACAGAAAGACCGACGACACTCCATACGGCGGCGGTGTCGGAATGGTTATGACCTGTCAGCCGATATACGATTGCTACAAAAGCGTGATGGAGAAAATCCCCGAGGGTAATAAGACCCGTGTTTTGTATATGTCCCCAAAGGGCAAAATCTTCTCGCACGATGTCGCAAAGGAGCTTTCGGCATATGATAATCTTATATTCCTCTGCGGTCACTACGAGGGCGTTGATCAGCGTATAATCGACGAGATAGTCGATGAGGAAATCTCAATAGGCGACTACGTTGTGACCGGCGGTGAGATACCCGCTTGCATAGTTATTGACGCGGTGTCAAGGCTTCTTGACGGAGTGCTTGCATCGAGCGAGTGCTACGAGGGCGAGTCGGTTGCGTCGGGAATTCTCGAGTATCCGCAGTATACGAAGCCGCGTGAGTTCCTCGGTAGAGAAGTGCCCGAAATACTTCTTTCGGGCGACCACGCAAAGATTGACAGATGGCGACTTGAGGAGGCGGTTAAAATAACGAAAGAGCGCCGCCCCGATATGCTCGCATTGCATCCCGAGATTGAAGAGTCGCTAAAGCCAAAGAAAAAGAGAAAGGAAAGGAAAAATGGCTAAACGGTCGCTTGGAACGGTGCTTGGCATTAAGAAGCGCAAAAGGTACGGCGAGGGCTATGAATACAAGCGTGACAGCTTTTTCAGCTTCAAATTCACAGGTTCTGCATCGCATAGATTAAAGAGAATTTTTTCCTCGAGAATATTCAAATATCTCAAGGATTTTTCGTATTTTCTTTCGCACGTCAAGGCGAAAAATTACGGTGCTATGTCGATGTCCTTCGGCCTGATTTCGCTCTTTCTTTACTTCATTGGCGCGAGTGCGGATATGGGCGTGTCAACTCCGATAATCAGCATTCTTCTTGCGATTCTTGCAATTCCGTTCCTGTTATCCGAGAAATCCCTGCCTATACTTCTGCAGGATTTCAAAATAACCGATTACGTTTTCTACGAGTTCTTCTGTATGAAGAGGGCGAACAGAATTGACGCGGAGTCGAAATTTCCACTGTTTTTATCGATTGCGATAGGCATTATCCTTGCGCTTTTCAGTTACTTTATTCCTGTGTGGCAGACGGTGCTTACGATAGGCGTAATCATCTTGACCTATATATCGCTTGCCTCGCCTGAGTTTCCCTTCTTCCTGTCGTTCCTTATATTACCCTATTTCAGATACATTCCCTATTCAAGCATCTGTCTTGTAATAATGATAACCGTTGCAATTATTTCCTTCGTAAGAAAGATAATTTACGGTAAAAGAGTATTGCACGTCGAGAGCTATGACGTATTGCTTGCGCTCTTTACGCTTCTCGTGCTTATAAGCGGTATTTTCGTCAAGGGTATGGAGTCCTTCTCCAGCTCGGTGGAAATGATAGTGCTTGCTATGGGCTACACGCTTGCGAGCAACATAATCACCAACTGCCGTCTTGCCGACTGCGCGCTGAACGCGGTGATTATCTCGTCCATACCGCCGTCGGTTATATCTGTAGTGCAGTATATAATTATCTCGGCACGCGTTGGTGTTTCCAATATTCAGCTTTCTGACATAGAGGAAATATTCGTGCGAAGGAATGAGCTTGCGCCCTTCCTTCTCGTTTCTATCGTGATGTCGGTTGCAATGATAATTCAGAATCACCGTATCGTACGTACGCTTTACGCGGTTGGCGTAGCGATAAATTCGCTTGCCCTTGTACTGACGGGCGAGTTCTTTGCTGTTTTCACGCTTATTATCGGAGCTTTTGCATATTACGTGCTAAAGAGAAAGCGTTTGACGATAATAGTAATGCCCCTGCTCCTTATAATTCCGTATCTTTTACTTATCATAATACCCAATTATGCTCTTGACGAGCTCTTCCTGCGGATTCCCTCTCTGACAACGGCAGAGGAGCTTTTCGAACTTTGGAGAAGCAGTGTGGAGGCATTCTCGAATAATTTCTTCGTCGGTATCGGTATTGGTGCAGAGAGTTTCAGCGAGGAGATGATAAATTACGGTGTAGCAGGGCACAACGATTCCTCGAACATCTTTATTGAGATAGGTCTTGAGGCAGGTGTGTTTGCGCTTCTCACCTTTATGCTGCTTTTGTGCGTGCGACTCGTGCATAGAACGAGGTATTATCATTACGTCAAAAGGTCGCAGACCGGACTTGCCACTCTCATTAGCGAGCTTTGCGTATTCTGCCTTCTCACATTTGGTGCGACCAATTATATCTGGTCTGATATGTCGGCGTATTATCTGTTCTGGTGCATCTTCGGAATAGGCAGTGCGGCGATAAGAGTGGCTAAAAAGGAGCACGACGATATGATTCTTTATTACGAGGATACAAGAGCCTTTGATTCCTCTGTAATTGACGTGCAAATAGCTTAATTTATGCATATTTACCAAAATTTAACTAGGTCATAACTGCAAAAGTTTAACTACATTTTATTAAAAAAGTATTGATTTTTAGTTAAATGTTTGATATACTTGTAATGATAAATAACTCTAAGGAGAGAAAATATGATTTCTCGTGGCGTAACTATACGCAACAGCGTAGGACTGCATGCAAGACCTGCAACCTTTTTCGTCCAGAAGGCTAACAGCTTCAAGAGTTCCATCTGGGTTGAGAAGGAGGATTGCCGCGTAAATGCGAAGAGTCTTCTCGGCGTACTTTCTTTGGGTATTTCCAAGGGAACAGCCATCACTCTTATTGCTGACGGCGTTGACGAGGCCGATGCAGTTGAAGGACTTGCGGCGCTCGTTGACAGCGAATTTGGCGATAAGTAATTGAGTTGCCTTTGCGGCAGATGCTATGCACTCGTCGCTCGGTGGCTTCGAAAAAGGGCAACGGTATCCCAAAGGCTTTGACCTTTCGGCTTCGTTGCTCTTTTGCTTTTTTCAGAAAAACGGCAGGAGGTAAGGAATGTCCAGAATACAAAGGCTCAGAGACAAGGCAAATTCCTTGCCTTCCGTTCCGGGCGTATATATAATGAAGGACGAGGGCGGTAACGTCATCTACGTCGGTAAGTCAAAAAAGCTCAAGAACCGCGTCACCAGCTACTTCGTCGGCACGGGACATACGCTCAAGACGGCGAAGATGGTCAGTCTTGTCGAGGACTTTGACTATATTGTCTGCAAGACCGAGATTGAGGCTCTGACGCTTGAGAACGTGCTTATCAAGAAGCACACGCCTAAATATAATATAAGACTCAAGGACTCAAAATCATATCCGTATATCAAGGTGACGGCGGAGGAATTTCCGAAGCTTTTCGTTACCCGTGAGAGAAAGAGCGACCGTGCGCACTATTTCGGTCCCTATCAGGGTGCTTCCTCGGCTTATGCCGCGCTTGAGGCGATGATGAAGGTCTTTTCTCTCGCGACCTGCAAGCGCTCATTCCCGCGAGATATAGGAAGAGAGCGCCCCTGCATTTATAAGGATATGGGCAGATGCGTAGCGCCCTGCACCGGCAAGGTGACGGCAGAGGAATACCGCGAGCTTGTGAGATCTGCCGAGCGCGTGCTTTCGGGCAACGCTAGAGAAGCAAAGGAAGCTCTGCGTACCGATATGGAGCGCGCCGCGGAGATGCTTGAATTTGAGAGGGCTGCTGTGCTTCGTGACAGTATTGCCGCACTCGACAGACTTTCCGAGAAGCAGAAGGTCGTAGCAGACGAGAAGGTCAACCGAGACGTCTTTGCGGTTCACATCTCCGATTCGGTCGGCGTGCTTGCAATGCTATCGATTCGCGGCGGAGCGCTTATAAATAAGAATGAATTCATTCTTTCGGCGGCAGATCCTGCAAGTCCCGAGGAGGTGGTGTCGCTGATAGCGGCACACTACGATGTGTCGGGCAACATACCGAGAGAGGTTATGCTCGGATTTGAGGTCAGTGAAGACGAGCGCAAGCTGCTCTCGGAGTACCTCTCGCTTGAAACCAAGTACAAGGTTGCGGTCAAAGCTCCCGAGAGGGGCGACGGCAGAGCACTCTGCGATATGGCGCTCGTGAACGCAAAGGAATCGGCGCGCAAATACCGTCTTGAATGGGAGCGCGAGGACAAGAATATAAAGAGGCTCGCCGAGCTTCTCGGACTCCCCGAGATTCCCAGGAGAATCGAGGCATACGATATATCCAATATCGGTAATGAGAATATCGTTGCATCAATGGTGGTCTATGCCGACGGCAAGCTCAAAAAGAGCGATTACCGCGTGTTCAATATCAAGACCACCGACGGAGCCGACGACTACGGTTCAATGCGCGAGGCGCTGACTCGCAGACTCTCGCATATCGGTGATGGCAGCGCATCACTCGGTGAGATGCCCGACCTCATACTCGTCGATGGCGGTGATGCTCACGTTGGAGTGGCGCGCGGCGTGCTCTCGAGCCTTTCACTAGAGATTTCGGTGTTCGGAATGGTTAAGGACGACCACCACAAAACACGCGCTCTGACAGATGGAAAATCCGACATTTCTATAGCCAGAGAGTTCGATATGTACGCTTTTATTTACAATTTACAGGAAGAAGCGCATAGATTCGCGGTGAAAACCTCGCAAGGATCGAAGATAAAAACGATGACTCATTCGACTCTTGAGAAGATTGAGGGCATCGGTCCTGCAAAGGCGAAAGCACTTCTTTCGGCTATGCCGCTTGCAAAAATCAGGCAGGCGAGCATCGACGAGCTTGCTGCTGTGCGCGGAATAGGCAGAGCAGATGCCGAGAGAGTTTACAGATATTTTGAAGA
>CAYXAC010000035.1:0-8773 GCA_964463025.1 uncultured Ruminococcus sp. | reverse complement strand
CACGGGGAGATAATCGGACTTGATGTGCGAAACGTTCATAGTAAAAACGAAGAACCTGATAGGCTCGTCAAGCCTCGAGCGCTTCAAAATAGAGAGCGCGGAGGTCAGCATTCCATCGAAAACCTTGTCGTTTCCGCAGTAGAGAATATTTATCATTTTTTCTTTTCCTTTTTAATGTATTCTATAACCTTTATATTTGAGAAGGACGCCCTCTCGCACATCTTCTTATATACCTCGTTGCGCAGCTTTTTGCGGCTTTCACGAGGTGAAAGATTCTCGTCAGGGAAGAAGGGACCGTCAATGTAGGTTACTATTTTAGGTCTTTTTGTAATCGGGTGTTTTTGATAGGTATTCGTGAAGCAAAAAACGGGTACCGAAAACCTTATAGGATAGGCAAACGACGCGTCACGAAATGGGCGTATACCCGTGTAATATGGCCATATGTGTGCTTCCGGGTAAATGACTATCGCCGCGCCCTCGCCGATGCGTCTTTCTATTGCTGAGAGAAAATTCTTATTTGCTTTAAGGTTATCGGGCAAAGGAAGCGCACCGAGAGATTTTATCACCTTTCCGACAACGGGTACAGAGAGATTCGCAGGATTGACTATAATATACTTATCCTTACGTTTTTCTATCATATTCGGCATCAGTGCGTCGCCTATATCCTGCGTGTGATTCCCGTACATAAAATAACCGCTATTGCGATATGGCTTCAGCACCTCCTCGCCGACTATCTTATGATGGAAAGCTGTTTTAGTATAAAGAAACGCAAGTGGCATCGCAATGACGCGATACCAGAAGAAATGCGTGAAGCACCGCCATTTTGAGTCGTTACAGTACACGTAATTTTCGTCTATCGTGGGACGTTCGAGCACCGTCTCTGAGAACTCGTCTGAAAGCTCATTCTCGTAATATATAATCTTTCTTTTATCCAAAGTTTCACTCCTTTCGTGTACGAGAAAATTATAAATGTTATATACCGAAAAAACAAGTAACATTATTTTTCACTGGGGTGAGAGAATGTAGATAAGGCACTCTACAAATTGTAGATATGGGAATTTTTGCCTTGACATTTAATGAAAAAAAGTGTATAATGGTGTAAAAACGAGAAAGCAGTGTCATTTTCGCAAATTAAAGTTTACATGAAGAGGAGAACACATGAAAGATGTGAAATCTGTTGTTGCGGAGAATCTTACGCAACTAAGAAAGGCGCACGGATTGACTCAAGCGCAGCTCGCAGAAAAATTCAACTATTCCGACAAGGCTATATGCCGCTGGGAGCATGGTGATACACTCCCTGATATAAACACCCTCTGCGCGCTCGCTGACTTCTACGGTGTAACGATGAACGACTTGGTTGACGCCGGCTTTGAGGTGTTGGAGGCTGATAAAGAGGCGAAGACGATCTTCAAATATCGTATGCTAATCTCGGCAATGCTGCTCGCGGCAGTATGGCTGTTTACGGTTGTTGCTTTTATTACCACTATTGCATTTGGAAAATCTTACTGGATAGTTTTTGTTTGGGCGGTACCGACCTCGTGTTTTGCTCTCATGCGCTTTTGGCGCGGGCAAGCGGTACATTCAATGATAAAAATCATTACATATTCGATTTTTGTTTGGTCGATTATAACTGCTATGTTTTTGCATTTTTTAATAATTGATGGTGTTAACGCATGGATGCTTTACCTTATCGGCATACCGCTTGAGATGATAATAATTTTCTGGCAACAAATAAAGAAATATAGGGACAGGCTTTGACAACAGGCGGTTATCGTGCTGCGAGCGCGTTAACCGCTTTCTCATTAAATGCTCAGTGAGAATTAGAGAAACAAAAAATTAAAAAAAATCCATCTCTCTATTTACAAAGCATATCTTTTATGGTATAATACACAATGGCTTATTTCGTGTAGGTTTTGCCGATTGGTACATAAGTAAGGAGGTGCACCGTGAGAATAGATAAGTTTATATCTGAGTCGGGTATTGCTTCTCGCAAGGAGGCTGCGCGCGTTGCGCGCTCGGGCGGTGTAACGGTTGACGGCGTTGTTGTCAAGGACCTTTCCAATCATATCGACCCCGAGAAGTGCCGTGTTACCTATCTTGGCAGAGAAATAATTTACCGCCGATTTACCTACGTTATGCTTAATAAGCCCGAGGGCTACGTCAGCGCGACTGACGATAAAAGTCTGCCGTACGTCACCGAGCTGCTTCCGGACGAGCTACGAAAAATGGAGCTTTTCCCGGTCGGCAGACTGGATAAGGACACTACGGGGCTAGTGATACTCACCAATAACGGTGTGTTGGCGCACTCGCTGCTCTCGCCTAAGCACCACGTCGAGAAGGAGTATTTCTTCACGGCGGCAGAGTCGCTTTGCGATAGGGCAGAGGAGCAGTTTGCAAATGGTGTAACGCTTGCCGACGGCTATGAGTGCAAGAGCGCCGTGCTCTCGCTATCAGAGGATAGAATGAGTGGCAAAATCACTCTCACCGAGGGGAAGTATCACCAGATAAAGCGTATGGTTGCCGCTATGGGCAATCGTGTGACTAGCCTTCAGCGCGTTTCGTTCGGTTCAATACCGCTTGACACATCACTTGCCGAGGGCGAGTGGCGTTATCTTACCGACGAGGAAATTTCAGTATTGGAAAAACAGGGTTAACCCCTTTTTTTAGCTGCAGGTGCGGCTTGTATTTCAAATTTTTTGCCGCAAACGCGGCGCGTATTTCAAAGGAGAACTAAATGGACATCTTAAAGACACTGGCAGAGGAATTCAAGATCAAGGAGGAGCAGGTTAAGGAAACTGTTGCTCTTATTGATGAGGGAAACACGATCCCCTTCATTTCGCGTTATCGTAAGGAGGTAACCGGCGGTCTTGACGACGCAACGCTTCGTGACCTGAATGACAGACTGGGCTATCTTCGCAAGATGGATGAGCGCCGCGAGGAAATTTCAAATCTTATTGACGCGCAGGGCAAGCTCACACCCGAGATTGCCTTTGCACTTAACAACGCTAAAACGCTCGTTGAGCTTGAGGATATATATCTTCCATACAGACCTAAGAGAAAAACCAGAGCATCGGTTGCAAGAGATAAGGGACTCGAGCCCCTCGCTAACTACATTCTTGAGCAGCGTGATGAGTACGACCCTGCTATCGACGTTTACGCCGAGCAGTTTATCGTTATTTCCGACGAGAAGGACAAGTCTGTGCCCGATGCACAGGCGGCGCTTGCAGGCGCTTCGGACATCATTGCTGAGGATATTTCCAATAATGCAGAGATAAGAAAGCTTCTTCGTGAGTTCACCATGAAGAACGGTTCAATCACCACCAAGGGTACTACCGAGGAGACCTCGGTTTACGAGAATTATTACGATTTCAGTGAGCCTATCAAGAAGCTCAAGGGACACCGCGTTCTTGCCATCAACAGAGGTGAGAAGGAGGAGTTCCTCAAGGTTGCCGTTACTCTTTCCGAGGACGACGGCATAGCGCAGATAGTTTCCAAGGTTATTACCAACAAGAAGTCGCCCGCACTTTCTTACCTTATGGCGACTATCAAGGATTCTTACGAGCGTCTTTTGTTCCCCGCTATTGAGAGGGAAGTACGTACCACGCTCTTCGACGACGCAAGCGAGGGCGCGCTCAAGGTATTTTCCGAGAATCTTCGTAACCTTCTTCTTGCAGCACCATTAAAGGGAAAGACCGTGCTTGGCTATGACCCCGGTTATGCTCACGGCTGCAAGCTCGCGGTTGTTGATAAGACCGGTAAGGTTCTTGACACTGCAGTTATTTATCCCGTTAAGCCCAGAGAGGACATCGAGCGCTCGAAGGCTACCGTGCTTCGCCTTGTGAAGAAGCACAACGTTGACATTATCTCTATTGGTAACGGTACGGCATCGCGCGAGTCCGAGCAGTTTATCGCAGAGCACGTTATCCGCGACGCAAGCTGCCCTAAGGGTGTTAAGTATACCATAGTTTCCGAGGCAGGAGCTTCGGTTTACTCGGCTTCCAAGGTCGCAACCGAGGAGTTCCCAGATTACGACGTAATGCAGAGAAGCGCGATTTCTATTGCCAGACGACTTCAGGACCCTCTTGCCGAGCTTGTTAAAATCGAGCCCAAGGCAATAGGCGTAGGTCAGTATCAGCACGATATGAAGCAGGCGCGTCTTACCGAGGCTCTCGGCGGTGTTGTTGAGGGCTGTGTAAACGGTGTTGGTGTTGATATTAATACCGCTTCCTATTCGCTTCTTTCCTACGTTTCGGGCATTAATGCTACCGTTGCGAAGAATATCGTTAAGTATAGAGAAGAAAACGGTGAGTTCAAGACCCGTGCGCAGATTCTCAAGGTGCCTAAGCTTGGCGAAAAGGCGTTCACCCAGTGCGCAGGCTTCCTTCGTATCCATGACGGCAAGCAGGTGTTCGACTCAACCGGTGTTCACCCCGAGTCCTACGCTATCGCAGAGGAGCTTCTCAAGCGCTTCGGTTTCTCTACCGACGACGTTAGAGCAGGCACACTCTCGCTCCTTCGCTTCAAGGCAGAGCAGTACGGTATAGCGAAGCTCGCACGCGAGCTTGGTTGCGGCGAGCCTACTCTTGAGGACATTGTTTCCGAGCTTGAAAAGCCCGGCAGAGATATTCGTGACGACGCACCCGCACCCATTCTCTCTACCGACGTTCTTGACATCAACGATCTCAAGACTGATATGCAGCTCAAGGGAACTGTCAGAAACGTTGTTGACTTTGGTTGCTTCGTTGACATCGGTGTTCACCACGACGGACTCCTTCACATCTCTGAGATGAGTGATAAGTTCATCAAGCATCCCTCCGAGCTCTTCAAAACAGGCGACGTTATCGAGGTAAAAATCAAGGACGTTGACGTTAAGAAGCATCGCATTTCTCTTACCAGAAAAGGTATGAATGTAAAGTAAGATTCGCAAAATTGTGTAAAATACAAAAAATCGACTGCTTGATGTTAAAAATGACAGTCGATTTTTTGTTTTTTGTTCGTAGAGATTTTTGGTACTTTTTGACTTTATAAGAAAATATTTTTTTCTTTTGCCTTGATAAATGCGCGAAACTGTGCTATAATTTTTATTATTTAACTGCGCTGCACGCGGAAGCGGAAAGGAGGAAGTATGGAGAAGAATAACCTTAAAGCTTGGCTTTATCTTTTGCCTGCTATGCTCTTTATAGGCGTGTTTATGGTTTATCCTTTGATAGACGTTCTTATCTATTCCTTCGAGGAGGGCTACAACTCCGTCTCGCAGACCTATTTCGGCATTGGGTTCTATAATTACGGCTACGTTCTTCGTGATCCGTATTTTCTTCAGGCGATAAAGAATACGCTTATACTTGTTTTTATTACGGTTCCCGTATCGACTATTCTCTCGCTCGCTATTTCGGTTGGACTTGCTTCGATAGACAAGCTGCGCAACCTTTTTCAGACGATATATTTTCTGCCTTACGTCACCAACACTCTTGCGGTAGGACTTGTCTTTATGATACTCTTTAAGCCCACCGCCTATAATGACGGCCTTGTAAATGCGGTAATCACGCTTTTCGGCGGCGAGGCGATTGACTTCATAAGCGGTCCGTACTGGGCTAAAATGCTTGTACTTTGTCTTTACACCGTTTGGGTGGTTATGCCGTTCAAGATTTTGATTTTCACGAGCGCTATTGCCTCTGTACCAAATAGCTATTATGATGCGGCAAGGGTAGACGGCACAACAAGCTCGAGAATGTTCACACGCATTACGCTGCCTATGATTTCCCCCTCAATTTTCTATCTTGTAATCACGGGATTTATAGGCGCATTTAAGGCATATAGCGATGCGGTTGCGCTCTTTGGCACGAACCTCAACGCATCGGAAATGAACACCATAGTTGGCTACGTTTACGATATGCTCTACGGTGACGGTGGCGGTTATCCGTCGTTTGCGTCGGCTGCGGCTATAATACTCTTTGCTATCGTACTCACGATTACGAGCATTAACCTCATCGTGAGCAAGAAGCGCGTTCGTTATTAAGCGAAGGGAGAGAGTTATGAAGAATTCACTTGATTTCGCAAAAAATATGGAGCGCCAAAAGCAGAGAAAAACCGTCAAAAAGGTAATAGTTTATACGCTTCTTGCGATTTGGGGACTTATAGTTTTGTTCCCGTTCTATTGGATGCTTCTGTCATCCGTCAAGAGCTACGGCGACTACAACGCAGAGTCTGTGCCGCAGTTCATTACACTAAATCCAACCCTTGATAATTATATCACAGCGTTCACCTCGGTGCCGCTGCTCGACTATTTCCTCAACACGCTTATCTTCACGGTGGCGACAACCGCGCTTATGCTTGTGATAATCGTTCCTGCGGCGTTCGCTTTTGCACGACTTAATTTCAAGGGCAAGAACCTTGTTTTCGTGCTGTTCCTCTCGCTTATGATGATACCGAGCGAGCTGGTTGTTATCACAAACTTCGTTACCATAACCGAGCTTTACTTGCGCAATACCTTTATAGGTCTTATTCTGCCGTCGGTCACCTCAATATTCTATATTTATCTCCTGAAGGAGAACTTCTCGCAGATTCCCGACGAGCTTTACTATGCCGCAAAGGTTGACGGCACGACCGACTTTAAGTATATGATGCGGATTATGGTGCCGATTTGCAAGCCCACCGTTATCACCGTCACTATACTCAAGGTCATCGAATGCTGGAATTCTTACGTTTGGCCAAGACTGATTACCGATGACGAGGCGTACTATCTTGTGTCCAACGGCATTCAGGAAATCAGGGAAAACGGCTTCGGCAGAGAGAATATTCCCGCTATGATGGCAGCAGTTGTCGTTATCTCTGTTCCACTTATAATCCTGTTCCTCATTTTCAGAAATAGAATTATGGAAGGCGTTGCGAGAGGAGGTACAAAAGGGTGAAAATGTTAAGAAAACTTGTCGTTTTGGCGCTTTTGACCGCAATTTGCGCATCTTTGCTTGCGTCTTGCCACGGAAAAAGAGTTGATAAAGACGTAGATTCTGCGACAAATTATTCGGCTGCTATGACCGACTTCCCAGTCCCCGAAAGCTTTGACACCTCGAAGGAATACGAAATTACTTTCTGGGCAAAAAGTGATAGCAATAAAATACAAACTGCGGTCTACAAAAAGGCTGTCGAGGATTTTGAGAGGCTCTACCCCAATATAAAGGTAAAGCTCTCGATAGAAACCGATTACCAAAGAATATACCAGAATGTAATAACTAATATACAAACCGGCACCACGCCGAACGTTTGCATAACATATCCCGACCACATAGCGACCTATCTGACCGGTGATTCGCTCGTCGTCCCTCTCGAGAGCCTTATGAGCGACGATAAGTACGGACTTGGCGGCTCGGAGCTTAGGTTTGACGGCCCGGATTCCGATGAAATGGTTGAGAAATTCCTTGACGAATGCGTCGTGAACGGCTATCAGTACGGCATTCCCTTTATGCGCTCCACCGAGGCGTGCTACGTAAACAAGACATATGTTGAGGCGCTTGGCTATGAGCTGCCCGAGCAGCTGACCTGGGACTTCATATGGGAGGTTTCACGGGCGGCTACCGAGAAAAAGACGGTGGTTGACGAAAACGGAAAGGAAAAGTATGTTTACGCAGTTAACGGTCAGACCGTTATGCTTCCTTTTATTTACAAGTCCACCGACAATATGATGATACAGATGCTCGAGCAACTTGGCGGTGAGTATTCCACATCCGAGGGCGATATTCTTATCTTTAACGATACCACCGAGCGCATACTCCTCGAGATAGCCGATAGTGCGAAATGCGGCGCGTTCTATACCTTTAAGAATGTATCTTATCCGGCGAATTATCTCAACGCAGGGCAGTGTATATTTGCTATCGACTCGACCGCAGGCTCTACATGGATGGGCACCGGCTCGCCGGAACTTGATATTCCCGAGGAGAGCATAGTCGAATTTGAAACGGTGGTTATGGAGATTCCTCAATACGACGTTGAGAATCCGAGTATGATATCTCAGGGCCCTTCGATTTGTATATTCAATAAAGAGGATAGCGGCGAGGTGCTTGCTTCGTGGCTTTTCGCGCAGTATCTTTTAACTAACGAGGTGCAGATAGCCTACTCGCAGAGCGAGGGATATCTCCCCGTCACCACCAAGGCGCAAAACAGCGCGGAGTATACCGACTATCTTTCTCGCGCAGGTGAAAATAACACCACGTATTACAACGTCAAGATAGCGGCGACAAAGCTGCTTATTGATAATATTGATAACACCTTTATCACTCCCGTGTTTAACGGCTCTGTTTCTCTGCGAAACGCGGCAGGCGGTATGATAGAGGAAATTGCCGATTCGGTCAGGGTAGGGAAGAATATAACCCCCGCTTTTGTAAGCGGTATTTACCGTAAAATGACTGCTCTTTGGCGACTTAACGTCGAGCTTCCCACGATTTCCGTCGGTGCGGTACTGCTTATAGCAGTAATAGCTGCGGTTGACATATGCATCGTGGCGTATTTCGTATATACGAGGATTAAAAAATCCAAGCAAAAGCCGCGAGAGTAAATAAAGAGCAAAGAAAAAGTTGATAAGGTATTGACTTTTTGGGAAAATTATGTATAATATTTCTTGTCGCACTACGCGCTTCGCTTGGTGCAATAATAACAAAAAGAGGACGCTAAAATGAAAAGAATTACTTCTTTATTTGTTTTGATCGCAGTTGTTTTTTCTCTCGCTTCCTGTGGTCCCAAGGTATTGAGCTACGCAGAGTACGATGCGGCTGAATTGGAC
>CAYXAC010000034.1:0-8910 GCA_964463025.1 uncultured Ruminococcus sp. | reverse complement strand
TCCGACACAAAGGAGCAAAGGCTCTCAAAGAGTTCGTATTCAAGAGCGTTAAGCTTCTCGTCTGCCGAGAAAATTGTGCTCTCCATCTCCTTTAGCTCCTGGGTTATGTAACGCTCGCAGTTGGCAAGTGTTTGCTTTCTTACAAATCTGTCTGGCACTTGGTCAATAAAAGACTTAGATACCTCGATGTAGTAGCCGAATACACGGTTGTAATCGACCTTAAGCGTTTTGATACCCGTCGCTTCCTTCTCGCGCTGCTCAATAGACGCCATGATGTCCGTGCCGCCATCCTTGATGGAACGGTAGTAATCAACGTCAACGTCAAAGCCGTCCTTAATCATTCCTCCCTCGCGAACGGTAAGCGGAGGCTTCTCGGCAATTGCGCGGTCAAGGAGATCAAATATATCGTCGAGCGTATCAAGCTCGCGTGCGATTTCCTTAAACGTATTTGACGGAAGCGTGTAAATCAGCGACTTAATTTCGGGCAGTTTTTTGATGCTCTCGGAAATCGCCTGCAAATCTCTGGCGTTAGCCGTGCCGTAGACCGCCTTGGCGGTAAGGCGCTCAATGTCGAGCATTGAGGTAAGGAGTTCACCGAGAGTATCGCGCGAGCGACGGTCGGAAAGAAGGTCGCTGACGGCTGCTTGTCTATGCGAAATTCTGACAGGGTCGACAAGAGGACGAAGCACCCACGAGCGAAGGAGTCTTGCACCCATAGCGCTCTTGGTCTTATCAAGTACCCAAAGAAGTGAGCCGCGCTTTTCCTTGGCTCTCATAGACTCGATAAGCTCAAGGTTTCTTATGGTATTGATATCAAGCTCGAGGTACTGACCTCTCGTATATACGTTAATGCCCTTGGTAAAGGTGATTTCGGTCTTTTGCGTTTCCTCAACGTAGGCGAGGAGTGCGCCAACCGAAAGAAGCATTTCGGTTTCATTCAATTTTTCGGCATCGTCGCCGAAGCTTGAGTTAATGAGAGCCTTTGCTCTCTCGTAGGCGAAGATGCGCTGCATCTTATCGGTAATAAGCGTGCCAAAACGCTCGGAGGCAAAGGTGGCAATCTCGGCTACCTCTGCCGCAGGTCTGTTTAATATAATCTCTGCAGGTTGGTATGCGCCAATCTCGTTCTTAATAAGGGAGAGAAAATCCGCACCCGAAACGTAGGTTGAGGAAACCTCGCCCGTCGAGATGTCAATAGCGGCAATTCCCGCCGCGGCACCCGAGAAGCAGATGGACATAAGGAAATTGTTCTTGCCCTCGGCAAGAAGCGAGGCATCGGTAACAGTACCGGGAGTAACCACTCTCGTTACCTCGCGCTTAACAAGGCCTGCCGACTCCTTTGGGTCGCTGACCTGCTCGCATATCGCTACCTTAATTCCGCGCTCAACAAGCCTGCCGACGTAGACGTCTGCCTTGTGGAAAGGCACACCGCACATAGCCGCACGCTTGCCCGAGCCGCAATCTCTACCCGTCAGGGTAAGTTCAAGCTCTCTTGATGCAATTATAGCGTCCTCGAAAAAGCACTCATAAAAGTCGCCAAGGCGGTACATAAGGATAAAGTCCTCGTACTGCGCCTTGACCTCCATATATTGCTTCATCATGGGTGTGACGGTGGTCACATCGCTTCTTCTCTCTATCGTTTCTGCCATACGGCAAATACCCCTTTACCCTAAAATTGTTTTTTGATTAGTGACAGCCCTTACAGGTGGAGCAGTCGTGAGTGCAATCGGAGGGACGCTCGCCCGTGATACAGAACTTGATTTCCGCGTTCACCTCTGCCATAAGAGCGTTCATATCCGCCTGCGCATTGGCAAACTTGATGTAGCTCTCGTGCTTTGAAATCTCGCCCGAAAGCTCCTCAATTCTCGCCTTGAGGTCGGCTATCGCCTTCGCATCTGCCTCGGAGGGATTTTTCGCGAACTCCTGACCGAGAAGGATTCTCTCGGCTTCGTATTCGCTCATTTTTGCCTGAAGCTCGGCATTGGTCTGGAACTCAGCCTTTGCCGCTTCAAGATTCTTTATTTCGTCGCTCTTTGCAATTTCCTCGCCAAGAGCGTGTGCAAGCTCAATAATTTTTGTCATTTTATTTTCCTCACTTTATTTATTCTCCGCCGTGCCAAGCAGGTGGAACGGACAGGCTTTTTCTATTTTTACGTTTATAAATTCTCCGACATTTGTGTTTTCTGCCTCGAAATTTACCAGCTTATTTGACAAAGTTCTGCCGGAGTAGACGGTTTTGCCAGCGCGATTTTCGCAGGAGTCAACGAGTACTCGCTCAAGTTTTCTCTCATACGCAAGATTCCTCTCAAGCGAGATTTTATCCTGCATAGCAAGCAATCTTGACATACGCTCGTCCATTATTTCTCGCGGTACAAAGTTCTCAAATTTCGCAGCGCGAGTTCCCTCTCGTTTTGAATAAAGGAATGCGTATACCATATCGAATCTGACTGTTTCCAGCACATCGAGCGTTTCGATAAAGTCCTCTTCGGTCTCACCCGGGAAGCCTACGATAACGTCGGTGGAGAGCGCTATATTCGGCACCGCCTCGCGCAGCTTTCTTGCTACCTCGAGGTACTTCTCCTTCGTATAGGTTCGATTCATCGCCAAAAGCACTCCGGTACTGCCCGATTGAAGCGGCAGGTGGAAGTATGGCGCAATTTTCGGTGTATATTTCGCCATAACCGAGATGAGAGCATCGGTTGTGTCCTTAGGGTGACTCGTCATAAATCTTATGATAAAGTCGCCGTCAATCTCTGCTATCGCGGAAAGAAGCTCTGCAAAGCTCAAGTCGGATTTATAGGAGTTAACGTTCTGACCAAGTAGAGTTATCTCCTTGACGCCTGCGGCGATAAGCTCGCGGCATTCTGTAAGAACGTCGGCGCTGTCGCGGCTTCGCTCCCTGCCTCTTACGTAGGGAACGATACAGTAGGAGCAGAAATTGTTACAGCCGTACATAATAGACACCCACGCGCGATGTCCCTCTCGCCTTACCGACGATGCATTCTCGTAAATATCACCCTCATCGGTACCAAATACAAAGCTGCGCTTGCCGTCCTCAAGCTTTCTGTATACCAGCTCGGGAATGCGGTGGAGCATATTCGGCTCAAGGGTGAAGCTAACGTAGTGAAAATCTCGCTTAATAAGCTCTGCCCTGTGCGGCTCTGCTGCCATACAGCCGATAACGCCTATAATAAGGTCGGGCTTTGCTTTTTTGAGCGCCTTGAAGCGCCCCAGCATAGAGAGCGCCTTTTCCTCCGCGTGCTGACGAATGGCGCAGGTGTTCACGATTATAAGGTCTGCGTCCTCGGGTGCATCGGTTGGTGTGTAGCCCATCGCGGATGCGTATCCAAGGGCAATCTCGGAGTCCCTCTCGTTTTGCTGACAGCCGAAGGTGACTGCAAATACTCTCTTGGTACTTCCCTCGTTTATATTTGCAACAAGGGAGATATATTCTTTAGTTTTAGTATCGCTTATGCTGTGTATCATATTCTCCCTCTCATTTCGTTACTTTCTCATTTTATCTGCTATACGCTCGGGCGAGAGTCCTACGAAGTCGTAGAGATCGCAGATGCTCTCGGGAGATGCGAAGTTATCATCTATTGCAGCAATTCGATAATCCGTGCTTGACAGCGCGCCGAGCGAATAAAGCGCCTCGCCGCATATTTCGGCGGCTCCACCGTTCTTGATGCCCTCCTCGACGTATACCACACGCTTTGCTCGGGAAATAATACCCGAAATTGCGCTCACGGTGCGGTCGTAGGGCTTTATGGTTTCTACAAGGATAATTCCCGTAGTTATGCCCTCGGCTGCGAGAATTTTGCTCGCATAGATAACGTTAGTTAATATACTGCCGTATGTTATAAATATATACTCGGGCGGATTATTTATATTAAAGTTCACAAGCACACGACACAATGGATCGTCTGATACAGGCGTGAAGCGCGAAAGACTCTCCTTATCCTCGGCGGCATTCGGGTACCTTATAGCAACCGGGCCGTTAAAGTCCGCTGCAAATCTGATAGCCGAGGTAAGTGACTCGTAGCTCGTAGGTGCGAGCAGAGTCATAGACGGAATATGCGAGATAAAGGACACGTCAAAAATGCCGTGATGCGTCGCTCCGTCCCCCACCGCCAGTCCTGCTCTGTCTATCATTATCTTTACGGGAAGATTCTGCAATGCTATATCGTGAAGCAGGCTATCGTAGCCGCGCTGAAGGAAGGTAGAGTATATTGCCGCAAACGGTATGAGACCTCCTGCCGCAAGTCCCGCCGAGAAAGTCAAAGCATGCGCCTCGGCAATACCAACGTCAAAGTAACGCTCAGGATACTTCTCGCCAAAGCGGTCAAGTCCCGTGCCTATACCCATAGCAGCAGTCACAGCGACGATCCTCGCGTTAGACTCGGCAAGGTTGATCAGCTCATCAGCAAACACGGCATGATAGGTTGAGTCCCCATTCGATTTGCAGACGCTGTGATAATCGTCGGGCGAGCTTTCCGCAGGAGAATAGCCGAGGCCCTTGACAGTTTTAAGATGCACGACGCAGGCTCTGCCCGTTGCCTTTGCAAGCGAGAGAGCCTTGGTCACCTTTGCATAATCGTTGCCGTCTATCGGTCCGATGTAATAAAGTCCAAGCTCCTCAAAATAGTTTGGTTTATATACGAATGATTTTATTTTATTCTTTGTTTTTTTTGCCACACGAGTGAGCGTACTGCCAAACGGAATACGGCCGAAAAAGCTTTTTGTATTACTTTTAAGTTTTCTGTAACTACCCGAAATTCTAACGCCTGCAAGGTATGAGGCAAACGCGCCCTTGTTGGATGAAATGGACATACCGTTCTCGTTGAGAATAATAACCAGTGGCAGATCCCGCTTCATATTATTGAGCGCCTCGTGTACCATGCCTCCGGTGTATGCGCCATCACCGATTACGCAGACGGTGTGATTCCGCCTACCCATAAGAGCATCTGCCTCGGCAAAGCCGAGAGCTGCCGAAATCGAGGTTGAAGAGTGACCTGCACTGAACGGGTCGTGCTGACTCTCACGCGTGAGTGTAAAGCCTGAAAGTCCTCCGGGGGTACGAAGGTTGGCAAAATCGCCTTTCCTGCCCGTGAGTATTTTGTGAACGTAGGATTGGTGGCCAACGTCAAAAATTATACGGTCACTCGGTGAATCAAAAACGGTGTGAACAGCGAGCGTAAGCTCGACTACGCCAAGATTAGAAGCGAGGTGGCCGCCCTTTTTCTCAACGTTTTCAACAAGAAATTCGCGTATTTCCGACGCAAGCGCAGGAATATCGGTTTTATTCAGTTTTTTGAGATCAAACGGCGAGTTGATACCATCAAGAAATCTATAACTCATTAGGATTCCTCTTTCATATGCTCGGCTCTCGGAGATTTGCCGACTATCTTAACATAGGCGCGGTAAAACGCCGAATAGTCGCCAAAGCCGACCTTGTAAGCAGCGCTCTGGGCGGTTTCACCCGAGGTAATAAGCTGCTTTGCATACATTATACGCTTTTGGTTGATGTAAGAATGCACGGAAACGCCACTATATTTTTTGAACGCGCGGCAAAGGTGATACTTGCTAACGAAAAATCGCTTGGCAAGCTTCTCAAGGCTGACGTTCTTTTCGATATTACTGTTGAGATAGCGCACAACTCGCGCACCAAGCTCATCGTCGGAAAAGGTCATTTTTTCTCCCGAAGCCGCGGATAGTAATATAATTATCTCCGACAAAAGTGCGCGCGAATAGGCGCACATCTCACGCTCGGGAAGATCGGGAGCAACTTCAAAGCGTTCGAACGAAGAAACAAGCAACTCCGGTGCCATATCGGGGGCAAAGTACCTGCCGTTTTCCTCCTCTGTTATCAAACCTTCAAGAAAAGTGCGGGCTTCGGTTGATAGTGCTGTGCTCGAAAAGTGAAGAACGTAGGACTCGTATAAATTTGAGTCATCTGCATGCACGCTATGATGGGCTAATGGACGAACTAACATAAGGGAGCGTTTGTTCAAAGGAATATCACTGCCCTCGACTGTATATTTGCCCGAGCCGCTAACTACATACGTTATTTCATAGAAATCGTGACAATGATTTACCTCAGAGCGTGTATCGCCTGAAAGATATCCAACCTGTATTCCGTCGGTTTTTACCCAAAAAGTATCCATAGCGCGCTCCTTTCGGTAAATTACTGCCAAAATTCCAATTTATATTTTAACACAAAACAGCAATTTTTGCAAGCATTTTTATACGTATTAAATAAATATTTTGCGCGGAAGTATTTTTGGGCGAAAATATTGTAAAAATTGACGCAAAAAAACCGAGGATTTTCATCCTCGGTTTCGGGGGATTTTATTTCGAGTAAGGTGCTTTTGCTGCCTCGGGAAGAGCGAAGGTATAGTTTACACCAACTCCACCGGGAGCGTATGCTGCGTGATCATCCATTTCATTCACACAGAAATACTTGTAGCTACTAAGGCTGTCATTCCAGGTAAGATCGTACCAATACCAGTTGCCTGCGCTGATTTCAACCATATTCCACGCGTGAGCACCACCGTTTGCCTGACCGGCAACGAAGATGCACTCGATCTCGCAGTAGTTGAGAAGAAGCTGGAAGGTCTTGGCATAAGACTCACAAACACCCTCGCCCTCGAGCATTACGCCAATGATATTGTGCGCATAATCCTCATCTGAAGGAGTTTCAGTGCCAGGAATATATGCGTACTCGGCAGACTCCATAATAAGATCGTGAAGTATGTAAGTGATTTCGTAAACATCGGTTTCACCGTCAAGTGCCTCAACGTACTCCTTAACGGTTGCGTAAATAGCATCATTATATTCTTGACGAGCCGTAGCCGTGCCGTAATCTTCATCCACGATAATGGTTATGTAGCCTCTGGAGCCATCCTCACTTTGAGCATAGGTAACCTGCTTCGACATCCAGTAATAAAGGGGATGGTCGATGGTATAAGCGTTCCAAGCGGAAAGTGCCTGCTCGTTAGTCAATCCGTTATCAGCGAATTCAACTTCTGCCGCATAATAAGTGTCAATTCCGCCAACAAGTTTAGTTTTCGCATCCTCGCTAGAAACGTGGAATGCATCTGCTACAGCATCAATTTCCATATAGAACGCCTGCATTGCAGCGCCGTTTTCGAGGCTTGCAAGAGAGTTGTATGCATAGTCGCCATCGTACATATTGTGATCAACGAATGCATCGAAGCCGTCGGGATATACGGTCTTGGGCTTAGCAATAATTACGCCGCAAACCGAGCAATCCTTTCCCTCGGTCTTACCGGGAGTGGTTTCGGTAGCGGGTACAGCAGGGATTACACGCTCGGTGTGACCGAGTGCTGGAATAATCTCTGCGTCGGTAATAGGCTCGCCGCATTCAGAGCACATTACACCAGCATTATGGCCATCTTCTGTACAGGTAGGCTCAGCAGCTTCAACATTCTCGGGTGTGTGATCAAGCTTCGGAATAGAACGAGTTCCCGTCTCAAAGCAAATGGTACAGTATGCTTCCTCCACGCCCTCTTCAGCGCAGGTGGGCTCGACGGTTACAGACCATTCCTCATATGTACAGGTATGCACGCCAAGTGCATCGCTGATGACATCCTTGAGTATTCCATCAATTATTGCCTCAACATCGACGCCGGTGTACTCCATAACCACATCGCAAGATGCGAGCATGGTTGAGAGTATTAGACACATAATCAAAGCTAAAATTTTAATTTTTCTCATGACTAAAAAATTCCTTCCTATAATTTTACAATTCAATTATAACATATACTTATGTATTTGTCAATTAATAAATCGTATGCTTTCAAATAATTAGATAATTATTTCGGAATCAAAATATTTTTCCTGAAATTCAACAGCGTTTCGTATATCAGAAACGGAATATTTCTCCCCCTTTGAAGCAACAACCCATTTTGTTTCATCATCGTTTTTTCTTACGATAATGGCTATAACCGTTCCGTAGAATTTTTGAATTGGAACATTAACGCCAAGTATATATGCATCCTGCTCCTCACCGTCACCGCCAATGATACTGGGAATATACCCGTAATTAATCGGATAAATCATTTTCTTGTGTTCCGGGTGGCATGAGCCAAGAGGTCTGTCAATGACAACCTCAACAATACGACCTATATTTTCCTTCATATTATTTATCAAACAATTCTATAATATTTTCCTGCGCAGGAAGATAGAAAAACTTCTTCGAGTCGAGCATAATGACAACTATAGTTGTCAGAACTTTCATTTTTGCAACTTCGGAAAGGTTGAATGTAAGCTCTTCGCCGTCGGAGATTCGTGTAATTTTTATCTCATTTTTTCCTTTTTCAATGGTGTAACATATTTCGCCATCAATAGCATGTATCTTAAATTTTTTCTCAACAACACCCTTCCAATTTAAATACAATCTAACACAGATTGAAAAAGCAACAAACGCAAGAACAAGAGATGAATATCCCATAAGCATAGCCTCATAATTGCTGAAGAAGCAGTAGTATACAATAATAAAATACATAATATCCTCCAAAGCATTTTTTATTATTATAACACAAACAAATATCGATTTCAACTATTTCTTCAATAATACTATTGAGCATAGGTCACCATCCCTTTGATCCAATAAAGCACCCCTCCACAAAAATGCAAGAAGCCAGTGACATCATGCATACCGTTTGCAGTATATTGCCAATTCGGAGATGGTACAATAGATTAGCACAACAAGCATACCTAAAAAAAGCAACCAACCCGAATGGCAAATTCAGGTTAGTTGCGTAGTATGTTTATGCAAGCAATATGGGGAAACGCTAAAAGCTGTGTTTGCACTAATAATATCTAAGCAAATTAAAAACCGTAAAATCTTTGGTGCACCTCCAGGGACTCGAACCCTGGACCCACTGA